>JAMOMJ010000360.1 GCA_027067135.1 Cyclobacteriaceae bacterium | reverse complement strand
AAAGTAACGAAAATAGACGAATCAACTAAAGTTAAGGATTCAACAAGTGATCCTGCTTCAGATGATTTTGACGAGGATAAATACTTTGATGATGACGACAGTGGTTCGGATAATTAGACCTATTATATTATTATCTTACTTGTCGCTTGGAGTTGTAATTTCTGCATATAGCCAAGGAAGCAATATTAAGTTCATTGAGCAATATAAGTCTGCACCAAATCATATTTCGAAATCTCCCACCAAGCTTGTAGAATACTTAACCAATTCTGAGTCTTCTAACGCCCAAAAAGCATTTAGTATTTATGTGTGGATGGTTAATAATATCAAGTATGATTTAAAAGCTACAAAAAAAGTAAAAGTTAAGAAACATACAGCAAAGCAAACTTTAAGAAGAAAGAAGGGGATTAATTCAGAGTATGCGAATTTGTTTACAAACTTATGCGATATTGCTAATGTGCCATCTAGGCCAATTGTTGGGTATTACAGAGAACTAAATTATAGTGGGGAACCTTTTTATGAAGCAAACTATATTTGGAATGCTTTAAAAATTGATTCTAGCTGGCAGTTGTTGGATGTAACATTAGGTGCAGGGTTCGCAGTTCAGAAGCAGCAAAAATTTAAAAGGAACTGGTCTAAACTTATAAAGAAGCCTTTTATTAATAACAAGTACGAGTTCTTTAAGGAACCCAATTATAAATATTTTGACATAAATCCACAAAACTATATTGCTAACCATTTGCCTGTGGATCCAACTTGGCAGCTTGTTAAATACCCTGTTTCTTTAAAATCTTTTGAAAATGAAAATTGGGTTGGTTATAAAAATGAAAAAGACATGTGGGAGCCGAAAACTATAGCTTCATCGGAGTATAGTTCTTTGTTGGCAAAAAATGAATTTTTATCACCTAGACAATATTTTTTGAATACCGCTGAAATTTCTAATGAAGTCAATCCTTTAAATTTTGAGTTGCTGGCTCGGTATTACTATTTAAGTCCTTCTTCCATTTATTTGTTTGAAAAGAATGTTCAGTTTGCAAATGCAAATTTTTTAAAGGCAATTGCTGAATATAGATCAGCTATCCTATATGCCAATAAACATTCTAGGGTAGTAAAATCGGAAAGTAAGAAGAATATTAAGAGAGTTGAACATAGAGGAAAAAAAGAGCTACTTAAACCAATTCAAAATATTTCTAAAAAGTCGGAGACTCAGCTTAAGATAAAAAGCAAATTTCTTTCTAAGAAGGAAAACAAGGTTGCTAAAAAAACGAAGATATGTACAGCCCTTAAAGAGGATATTTCTTCTTTGAAAAAACCTCCATTGAAGCAGACAAAAACCTTAGGTGAAATATCATTAACTCAAACCCAAAATAATAATAATTTGTTACAGGAGAATAAAGCACTTATCTCTCAGATATCAGATTCTATTATTCTAATCAAAGAAGATATAAAGTTTTTTTTGAAGGAAAAATCATTAGTTCAAGAAAACCTAGTTTTATTAAATGAGAAGTTGAATGGTGAAGTACTTTTAGCCTCTTTATTGATTGAAGGAAATAGAAGTGCTAAGGACTTGAAAAGAGCAACAAATTCTCTTGTTGCACAAAGCTTGGTTATTGATAGTTTAAATGGAGAGGAGATTAAACTTGGCATGAAAATTTCAAGTAAAGAAAGAATACTGGTTGAGAAAACCAGAGAAATTTCTAAGCTCGCTAGGTTTAGCATCAAATTAATTCAAGATAGCTGTGTTGATGCTTTAAACTGTAACATTTCAGCTTATAACTTCTTTTTTAATGTTATTCGTTTCAAGTTACAGTCCAATTTAGATTCTCAATTATTGATTTTAAAAATGATAATTAATGATTACGAATACTTCGAGAAATTGAATGGGACATTGGGTGTTCAAATAGACAATTTAGATTCATACCAAAAAATGGTATCTTATTATATACTAGTCAAGAAGAAGGGCTTTTCACTTGAGCGAGATAGAAGCCTTTATGAAATGGATAGAATTGTAAAGCAAAGTAATAATAGGATTAGGGTAATATCTGCTAAAAAAAGAAGGGTTGATAACAAAGATTGACCTTAATTCACTTAGAATCACTCTCTAACTTTATGTGCAAGAGATTGCTTCGCTCTTCACAATGACGTTAAGTTGTTTTCCTATCTTTGCACTATGAGCAATAAATACATGCAAAGAGGCGTATCTGCCGATAAAGAGGACGTTCATAATGCCATCAAAAATATTGACAAAGGGCTTTATCTCAATGCGTTCTGCAAAATTGTGGAGGATTACATTGGGCAGGATGAAGCCTATTGCAATATTATGCATGCCGATGGCGCGGGCACCAAGTCATCGTTAGCCTATATGTACTGGAAAGAAACCGGAGACCTATCTGTTTGGAAAGGCATTGCACAAGATGCTGTTATTATGAACACCGATGACCTGCTTTGTGTGGGTGCAACCGATAATATTTTGCTTTCTTCTACCATTGGTCGAAATAAAAACCTGATTCCGGGTGAGGTTATTGCAGCTATTGTTAATGGTACGGAAGAGGTGCTTGAAATGCTCCGAAATAATGGCATGAACATTATTAGCACAGGAGGAGAAACCGCAGATGTGGGTGATTTAACCCGCACCATTATTGTGGATAGCACCGTAACCGCTCGCATGAAAAGGAGTGAGGTAATTGAGAATAAGATTAAGCCAGGCAATGTAATTGTAGGCCTTTCATCTTATGGGCAAGCAACTTACGAAACAGCGTATAATGGAGGAATGGGAAGCAATGGGCTAACCTCTGCACGCCACGATGTGTTCGACCATAGCTACGCAGCTAAATACCCTGAGGCATTTGACCCTCAAGTGCCAGATGGATTGGTATTTAGCGGTAAATATAAATTAACAGATGCCGTTGAAGGTGTTCCTTTAGATGCAGGTAAATTAGTGCTTTCGCCTACTCGAACTTATGCCCCAATTATTGCAGAAATTTTAAAGAGCCATAGAACCCATATTGATGGAATGGTGCATTGCAGTGGAGGAGCTCAAACAAAAGTGCTTCACTTTGCGAGCGATGTACATATTATAAAAGATAATTTATTCGAGATACCACCTTTATTTAAGATTATTCAAGAAGAGAGTGGCACGAGCTGGCAAGAAATGTATAAGGTGTTTAATATGGGGCACCGAATGGAGATTTATGTAAATGAAGAATATGCTGAAGAGGTTATATCAATTTCAAATAGCTTTGGTGTGGAGGCTCAAATTGTGGGTAGAGTAGAGGCAGCTGAGTCTAAGAAATTAACGATTAGCTCCTCTTTTGGGATCTTTGAGTATTAATATAGGATATGCATTTCGATCAAGGTTCTTATTTCCCATCTAATTTCACCTACTTAGGCTATGTAGGTTTAGTAGCCGGTAGCGTGTTTATGCTAACAGGCAATGTTGTTTTAGGCTTACCCATTTTGCTTATTGCATTGGGTCTATCGTTTACCAGAATGGGGTGTAGTATTGACAATGAAAAGAACACCATTTCAGATTATGTGAGTGTGCTAGGCTTAAAGTTTGGGTCGCCTCACCCTTTTAAAGAGTTGAAAAAGTTAATTGTAAAACAGAATGAAGTAAGCCAAGTGATGAATTCCAGAGGCAGTTCCACTACGCTACATTATACCATTTATAATGCCTATTTGTTTTATGATAGTGACTCTGTTTTATTAACTGGAGATAAAAGGAAAGAGCGAATTGAGTCCAAAATGAAGATAGTTGCTGAGGAGCTTTCTATTCCTTTTGAGATTGTGGAATAGAAAGGGTTGCCTCACGAGATTACCCAGCCTTACACTGGGTAATGACGAATTGAGTTAATTTCAGTGATCTCTCAAACAAAAAAAGGCTATCTGATCGCACTCAGACAGCCTAACATTAGAAGAACTTACTTTCTAATGGTGAGATTCCTCCCAATATCTACCAGGGGGAATGACGGTTTTAATTAAAACGCATACTCATTTTTAGCAATTACATAATCAGCTACTCTTCTACGTGCTTCTTTCACGTTAAAAGGCTCTTCTTTTGTAAATCGCTTAAGTCCCATAAGCATCATTCGCATTTCATCTCCTTCAGCAAAAGCATAAATCGCTTCACGACCTGCTCTGCCAATATTTTCCATGGCATTATGTAAGAATATTTTAGCCATATCAATTTCAATTTTACAAGCGTCTTTACCTCTCATTCCTACAAGTTTCTCAACTCTTAGAATCACAGATTCAGCCACATAACCTTCAATCATCATATCAGCCATATTCATTAGTACTTCTTGCTCTTCTGAAAGGTTGGCCATTAATTTTTGAACAGCTCCACCTGCTACCATTAATCCAGCTTTCTTTAGGTTAGATAAGTATTTTTTCTCTTTACCAAAGAAAGAATCATCTGTAGCTGCACTAAAGTCAGGAATCGACATTAATTCGCCAGCCACTTTTTGAGCAGGCCCCATTAAGTCTAAGGTTCCTTTCATCGCACGTTTTAACATCATATCGATGGTTAACATACGGTTGATTTCGTTGGTGCCTTCAAAAATTCTGTTAATTCGAGCATCACGATAAGGTCTTTCAAAAGGGCCATCAGCAGAATAACCCATTCCACCACCAATTTGTAAGGCTTCATCAACTGTAAAGTCTAACACTTCTGAACCATGTACTTTCAATATTGCACACTCAATAGCAAATTCTTCTAGTGCTTTTAATCGAGCTTTTGCCGTATCCATTCCTTCGGCAACAAAGGCATCATACGCATCATCTATATTTTGTCCAGCTCTGTAATGTGCTCCTTCAGAAGCATAAATACGAACAGCCATCTCAGCAATCTTATTCTTAATTGCACCAAATTCGGTTAATGATTTGCCGAACTGCTTTCGCTCATTGCCATATTTAATACCTTCGGTTAAAGCAGCTTTAGAACCGCCTACAGCAGCAGCACCTAATTTAATACGACCAATATTTAAAATATTAACGGCAATTTTAAACCCATTTTGACGCTCAGAAAGCATATTTTCAACGGGTGCCTTGCAATCGTTAAAGAAAATCTGACGCGTAGAAGACCCTTTAATGCCTAGTTTCTTTTCTTCATCGTTCATGGTAATGCCGCCAAATGACTTCTCAACGATAAAAGCAGTTAAGTTTTTATCATCTTCTATCTTAGCAAACACAATAAACACATCTGCAAAACCACCATTGGTTATCCACATTTTTTGACCTGTAATCAAATAATGTTCCCCATCATCAGATAGTACCGCTTTTGTTTTCCCTGAATTGGCATCAGAGCCTGAATCTGGCTCAGTTAGGCAATAAGCTGCTTTCCACTCACCTGTGGCAAGCTTAGTTACATATTTTTGCTTTTGCTCTTCGTTGCCATAATAAAGAATTGGTAGCGTTCCAATACCTGTATGAGCCGAAAGTGCCACGGCAAAAGAGAACCCCTTACCTGTAACTTCCGATACCAACATGGTGGTATTGAAAGGCATTCCAAAACCACCTAATGATTCAGGAACCGAAGTTCCTAACAGACCAAGTTCACCAGCCTTATCTAATAACCCAGGGATAAGTGCTGGGTCTTTTTGCGAATCAATTTCGTCTAATTTTGGATGTACTTCTGTGGCAATAAAATCTTCACAGGTTTGAGCAATCATTTTTTGCTCCTCATTCCATTCTTCTGGGATAAAGATGTCTTTGGCTTCCACATCTCTAATTAAAAACTCTCCTCCTTTTAATGCTGTATTTTCCATATTTTTTTTAAGATGTTAGATGATTAGATGTTAGACACAAGACTAAAATGGAGTTCTATTTTGGTCTTATATCTTTTGTCTAAAAATCTAGAGTCTAAAGTCTAGTTTAAAAATTCATAAATACCAGCAACACCTTGGCCGCCACCCACACAGGCAGTTACCATTCCATATTTCTGGTCTCTTCTTCTCATTTCGTTAAATAATTGAACAGATAGTTTGGCTCCTGAACAGCCTAGTGGATGACCTAGCGAAATAGCTCCTCCATTCACATTTAACTTTTCAGTATCTAAATCAAGCTCTTTGATAACTGCTAGAGATTGTGCAGCAAAGGCTTCATTCAACTCAATTTGGTCAATGTCTTGCAATTTCAATCCAGCGATATCGAGTGCCTTTGGAATAGCTTTGATTGGCCCAATTCCCATTACCCTAGGATCAACTCCTGCAACTCCATAAGACACCATTCTAGCAATTGGCTCAAGGTTTAATTCCTTTACAAGTCGTTCGCTCATTACCATTACGAAGGAAGCTCCATCAGAAGTTTGAGAAGAATTGCCTGCGGTAACTGTTCCTCCTGCCGTAAAAGCAGGTCTTAGTTTTGCTAACGCTTCAACAGTTGTACTTGCTCTTGGACCTTCATCAGTGTCAACCACAAAAGAGCGAGTCGCTTTTTTGCCTTCTTCGTTTACGTAAGTTTCGTTTACGGTTATTGGTACAATTTCGTCTTTGAATTTACCTTCTTTCACCGCTTTTAAAGCTTTCATATGCGAGTTGTAAGAAAACTCATCCATATCCTCACGAGTAATGCTGTAATCTTTGGCAACTTCTTCGGCTGTTTGACCCATACTTGTGTAATAAGTAGGGTTGTTTTTTGCTACTTCGTAATTAAGAGCGGTTTTGTAACCCATTACAGGCACCATCGACATGGATTCAGTTCCACCTGCAATAATTACATCGGCTTGGCCTGCATGAATTCTTGCTGACGCAATGCTAATGGCTTCTAAACCAGAGCCACAGTATCGATTAATTACCATCCCTGGTACTTCCATTGGCAAGGCCATTAATGAGATCATTCTACCCATTTGCATGCCTTGCTCTGCTTCTTGTACTGCATTACCCACAATCAAATCATCAATCCTTACTGGGTCGAGGTTTGGTACTGAAGCCGTAAGATGCTTTATTACTTCAACAGCAAGGTCATCAGGTCGAGTAAATCGAAACCCACCTCTTTTGGCTTTGCCAACTGCTGTTCTATATCCTGCTACTATATATGCGTTCATTGTTTTTTGTTTAGATGTTAGACTGTTAGATGCTAGACATTAGATTTTAATTTGGATTGAAACCCAGTTATCATTTTTTGAACTTCTTCAATAGAATTGTTCATCACTTCAAATTTTTCATCTGAAATAAATTTTAATCGATTACTAATAATCACTTGGGTTTGCAATTCGAAACTAGATCCTTTTGCAATTCCTAAAAACTGATTGAATTCTTTGTCGGAATTTCTTCCAGCCCCTTCTGCTATGTTTGAAGGAATTGAAACGGCACTTCTTCTAATTTGAGAAATTAAATTAAATTTTTCTTCGCCAGGAAAACTACTTGTCTCTTGATATACATCAACTGTAATATCAATCGATTTATTCCAGATTTTTAGTTCTTTAAAGTTGTGCATAATATTTAGATTTTAGATGTTAGATACAAGACAAAAGACT
>JAMOMJ010000359.1 GCA_027067135.1 Cyclobacteriaceae bacterium | reverse complement strand
ACAGGAAATCAGCCATTTATTACCCACAACCTTTCCACAGGCGTGGATAACTTTATCGATTTTTGGGTATTGTATTGTTAGGAACCTGAATAGTTACAACCTGATTAATTCATGAATCTTTGTTATGAGCATTTCAAGTGTCTGTTAGTCAAGTGCTCGCACAGAATTTTGGAATGGAGATGTAGCGAACTACATTGAGTACCAAAATTCGAGCAATGCCTGTACCGTACTATAGTCGGTATGCTTGAATGATAGGCAATTGTAATGCGTAATAGATTATTCATGAATTATTCAGGTAAAGCAGCTTTATCCACTGAAGTAGATAAGCAAGGGAAAATTTTAGCTCTTAGGGTCGGGCTTCTGAGCGTTGGCAAAAAACAAATGTGCTAAAATGTGCGGTGGGTTTTTCTACGTGTCAGCATTCTGACTAACGTCAAATCATAATTCAGTATATCAGTTAGTTACGATTCCGAGTTCTTCGGGTTTTAGCTCAAATTTAGCAATATTTTTCCTAATACGATTTACCATTTTTAGCTTTCGTTTTTGATCTAAGAATAGATAATCAGTAGGCGGTATATATTGCATCTTTTTTGTGATCATTGTCCAAATTATTACTGCTAATTTTCGAGCTGTAGCACTTACTGCTGATTGCCGACCCTTTCTATAAGCAACTCTTCGAAAGAAGTCTGAAAGATGGGTGTCTTTTAGATTCCCAATTGCATTAGCGGTCTGTCTTAATGCTATCTTTAACCTATTGCTGCCTTTGGGTATTTTGTTGCTAAGCACTTTTCCTCCTGATATTCTATTGTTGGGGGCAAGCCTTAGCCAAGAGGTAAACTGTTTCGAAGAATTAAATTTTTTAAACCCATCGGGTCCAATTTCACTCATTATGCTTAAAATAGTTGAATGGCTCATTCCTTCTATTGCAAATAAATCAACTCCATTAAAATACTTAAAAGCAACTTGGTTTAAGTTTTTTATCTGAGGAGCATTTTTATTCAACCTTTTGTAAGGTTTTGCTGTGGTTTTTAGGTTTTTTTAGAAGGGTCTTTTTTTAATTCAGTTTTCACAAACCTTCCAATCTCTTTATCACAAGCAGCTATTTTCTTCTGATAGAATTTATAGCTATCATATTCTTGTTCTAATCCAAATAAAAATCAATCCTGTTGTTTCCATATAATGCTTTACAGATTTCTTCTTCAGATTTCCTGCAATTATAATGTCTGTGTTTTGCTAATTCTTTAGGATCTAAATTTCCTTTACAGATATCTTCTATTATTCTTAACCCAGTCAATCCGCAAATATCCTTTACAACAACATCAAGCCTAAAATTTAGAAACTTTAAATACTTCTGCATTTTATTCGAAGCCCTAGAGGCTGATTCAATCCAATTGTTTCTTTGCCTACAATAGGTACGCAGTATTTCTGTGGTCTCATCTGGTAAGAAACTACTATTAAGCAACCCTAAAACATGTAACTTTTGAATCCACCTACAATCCTTTACATCAGTCTTTTTCCCTTTGGCATTTTTAGTGAATTTCCCATTTACCAAGATAACTTCAAAATTATGCTTGATTAATTCAGCATATAAATTTTGCCAGTAATCTCCTGTTGACTCCATTGCTACTGTTGTAATACCATAAGAGTTTAACCATAAGCAAATGGCTGTAAGGTCTTCAGCATATACACCAAACTCTTTTACATCCTCTAAAGACTGTCCTACGGCAATAAAATGTGACCGACTTCCAATATCAATACCTGCTGCATGGGTGTTGATAATATCCATATCCATTTTCTTCTTTCTACTCATTTTAAGAAATTTAAAATTTTACAAAAATTGACCCTAAGAAAATGTAACTTTGGATTGAACAATATTCTGAACGGGGTTCCGACAACTGGCGGATCACCACTGAAATTATCAACAAGTCTCTGAATCCTAGTTCAGGGACTTTTTACATCTCAACCAGAATGAAACACGGGCTTTTAAGCACCACTTGCATACTCGGCCTTGCATAGAGTCATTTCAAAGCTCGCATATTCACGTTAGCTTGAGAAATTAATCGAGATTTCTTGATGTGGAGAATGAAACCTAACGTTTAGGCTATGGTGAGTTCGGGATTTCGAAGGACTGAACTTTTGGTCTGACTATCGTCCGACCCCAACCATAGAGATCAGACGGTAGTCGGATTTTGTAGAGCGTCATCATATTGAAAAATTCTTAATGAGGATTTATACCAATTACGCTATTCTCTAACAATAAAAATATTAACATTTTTATAGAAAAACTCTTATCCGGTTATTTTTCGCATTAAATACTCCAACGGCCCTTGTTTAAACTTTTTACGCCACAAATGCGAGAAAACAACAATTAAAACACTAAACAGAATAGCATAAACCACTGTAAATTCTATTGAAAACGCATACTCTAACTTGCCGTAAAGCAGTTCCAGAAAAAGCATTCCTATAACTACATGGAAAAAGTAATTGCTAAGGGCAAGTTGCCCTGTGCTTATCATTTGTTTAACAAAAAGTGAATGCGGAAATTTATTGGTGATATACACCGATACGGAAATAATTAAAACAGCTAAACTAGTAGCTGTAATCATATAAAAGAATAAAGGAGGCATTGGCGTTGTACCAAATAAGTATTCAATATCCAATGCTTCTGAGGGTGTTAAACTGCTAAGTTTTTCTACTAAAAACATGGAATTGCCCTTAAAAACAATAAATACAATGAGTGAAACTATTGTTACCCGTTTTCTTTGCTTCGCATCGTTAAAGTTTATTCTGCCAACCCATATACCTGTAAGCAAAAAGGCCAGCCAGGGCAATACCGGATGAAACCCATTTAAAAACAAATTTCTAAAAAAACCATGTAGGGTAAAAAAATCTGTGTATTCTAAAATATGCCAATCCCAGCCGGTTTCATAATTAAAAAATGACAGTAAAACAGTATAGCCAATTATAATTAACAGGCTTGTTATTAGTAGCCATTTGCGTGAGAGGGGCAAAAATAAAATACCTATGGAAAGGTATAACCCGTAATAATGTAAAATATCGGCAGGCCAGATAAAATAATAGCTTAAACCAACCACAAAAAGAAAGGCAGCCCTTTTTAACAGGCTTAATTTTACCTCTCTTATTTTTTCAAAATCTTTTTTGCGTTTGGCACTTTGGTACATCAAGGTCATGCCAACACCGGCAAGCACCACAAAAAGGGCAGCGGCTTTTCCTGATAATAGTTCTACCATCTGGTACAAAAACGCATCTGTTTCTGCCACCATTACCACCTTAAAATTTACTATAACCATACCTATTATAGCAAGCCCTCGTGCAAAATCGAATCCGTAAATCCGTTGTGTTTTTTCTGTCATTTCTTTTGGGTTGAAAAATGAATATCTACTCCTTCCAATTCTTCAATATCAATGTTTACCACCATTTTACTTGTTTCCAGTTCATCAACAAGAAACCTTACTCCCTCTCCTTTTTCATCGTACAAGGTAAAATAGCCCTTTTCACTATTATACGTCCACCTGCCTGTTGTTTTTACGCCTTCATCTACACTTATGTAGGTCATATCGCTTTTTAATTGAATGTAATCGTTCTTCTCATTTTCTTCGGGGGCATAATCAATCCACATAATTTCATACTTTTCGAGGTGCCACTTTTTGCAAAGTGTTTGTTTGTTTAAATTTTGCGAAAACCCACCCAGAGAAAAAAACGTGAGTACGATAGTTGTTAGAATTAGCTTATTCATTTTTTATGATTTTAAAAGTTTATATATTATTTTTTTCCTGATTAACTTCTGAAGAACCTGGTTTAATTAAAACGGTAAACAAAACCGGTATTACAACAAGTGTTAGTATTGTGGCTACAATTAAACCAAACATAAGTGCCACTGCCAAGGGCACAAACATTTCGTTGCCCGATAATGAAAGCGGGATAAGTGCCATTACCGTAGTTGCAGTGGTTACCATAATGGGTACAAACCGTTGATTCGATGAATCTTTACTGGCTTCGAATATACTTAGGCCTTGTTGCCTTGCCCTGTTTATAAAAGTGAGTAATAATATGGCATCGTTAACAACAATGCCTATTAAGCTGGCAATACCCAAAAGGGCAGTAAACGAAAACGGCTGTGCTGTAATAAGCAACCCTGCAATAGAACCGATAAATGCCAATGGCAAGGTAAGCAATATAACAAAAGGCTGTACAAACGAATTAAATTCTATCATTAGAATGATGTACACCAGAAATATGGCGGCAATAGCTGCATTATTTATATTTCCGGAGTCTTTTTTTGACATTTCGCGTTCGCCATTAAACGTAATATCTACCCCTTTGGTATCTAGCCCCGGCAGGATTTCAAATTCGATTTTATCGGCAATTTCGGTTGCGCTATATCCTTGTTTTGGGTCGCAAAATACGCTTATGTTTCGTTCTTTATTGGTGTGTTTAACCAGTGGGTATTTTTTTTCGATATTGATATCAGCAATTTGTTTAAGCAAAACCTTTTGCTGGTTTTGTGACGATACTATGCCAAAATTTTCCAGCTCGGCAATGGATGTTATATTGCCCGACAACATAACAGGAAATTCGTTACCTCCTTTTATGTACTTGGTAATTTCGTTGCCCATAAGAGCCAGGTTAATCTGCTTTTGAATATCGTATTGGTTTAAACCCAATGACGATGCTAGGTTAAAATCAATATCGGCTATGTATTCATACCTGGAGTTGCTTATGCTTGTTCCTACTTTATAGGCTCCTTCAAGGTTTCGGAGCGTATCCCGTATCATTTGGGCTACTTCAATATTTCTATTTATATTTTCTCCGGAAATATCAAGGTGTACCAGCCCGCCTCCGGAACCTGACAGGCTTAATAACCTTGTTTGAACCGAGGCTCCTACAATTTTTTTGTCAAACTGGTTTTGTAAATAAGCTGCAAGTTCTTTTTTATTGCTAAACTTTTTACTCTTATCCATATCAAAATCCACCTTTATTTGAGCATACTCCAACGATGAAATGTTTATTTCCATTAACTGATAAAACCTGGGTAATGGTTTTCCTATGGATGATGTGTAAGATAAAATTTCGGGCTGTTGTTTTAAGAGGGTTTCAATATTATCCACCATTTTTTCGGTGTCGTCAAGGTCAAATTTTTCGCCATAAACATCAATATAAAGCGTTTGCTTGTCGGCAGGCGGAAAGTACTCTTCGGTAAGAAAACGTACCGCTATAAAAGCAATGAGTAAGGCGGCAAAACTTAGCGTAAGTGTTGTTTTTTTATAGGTTAAAGCGGTGTCTAATAGTTTGATAAAGAATATTCTTACATAATTTTTTCTTGCATTTTTGCCGGCTGCTTTTTTTGCCAGCAAAACGGTTAGGGCTGGTATTATAAGCATGGCCACAAAGTATGAAGCAATTAACGAAATAATTACAATTTTGGGTATGGCACCTAACAAATCGCCCGCAGCTCCGGGTAAAAATAATAAAGGAGAAAACGCAGCAATGGTGGTGAGTGTGGCCGAAAGAATTGGTTGGGCTGTTTCTTTTGCCCCCAAATAGGCGGCTGTTATTTTATCTTTTCCTTTGTTAAGGTGTTCTTGCACGGCTTCAACCACCACAATTGCATTATCTACAAGCAAGCCCAGGGCTATAATTAAGGCAGTTGTAGATATTTGGTGCACTTTTAAATCGAACACCCACATGGCTATAAAACTTATAAGTATTGAAAGTGGAATTGCCACCGAAACAATAATGGCATTGCGCATACCCAAAGCAATAAAAACCACCAGTAACACAAATGCAATGCCTTGCAAAAGGTTTATCATAAAACCTGAAATTGATTTACTGATGGATTCGGGTTCAAAAGATATTTCATTAATTATCAAATCATCAGGAAAGTTTTGCTTAATGGTTTCAATTTTTTTACGCACTTCTTTTCCTATAGGAATTATGTTTACTCCGGATTTAAAGTAACCTGCCAGCAAAACAGCATTTTTACCGTTTTGTTTGGTTTTATATTTCACATCTTTACTTTCTATTATTTTTACTGTTGCCAGGTCTTTTAGCATTACAGTGCTGCCATTTTTTAAAGAAGTAAAAATGATGGTGTTCTCTATATCCTTTACAATGCCGTAAGGCCTGGAAATATTAATATTTATTTGCCCATTTTTGGTTTTTAGGGCTCCTGCCGGAAACGACACATTTTGAGCTTTTATTATTTGAGCAATATTTTCAATGGAAAACGGGTATTTTTGAAGTTGGGCTATATCTACTTTTATTTCTATCTCTTGCGGTATTTTTCCTATCAGTTCAAAACGGGTAATGCCTCCTACTTTCGAAAGTTGTTTTTGAAACACTTTGGCATAGGCCGATAGTTGTTCGAAGTTGTAGTTTTCGCCCGAAAAACTAATTATCATTCCGGCAGTTTCAATCAGTTTTGTATCTATATATGGTTTGTAAGATTCCTTTGGGATAACCTGATGAATACTGTTTATAATCCTTCTGAGTTCCTGCCACGATTTTTCAATATCGGCTTCATTTGTTAACGAAACAATTACAATGGAAACACTATTGAAAGAATAGCTTTCTACTTTGTCAAAATCGGCTATTTCGCCAACCGATTCTTCTATCGGTTTTGTTATTAACTGCTCCACATCCATTAGCGAAGCTCCCGGATAATAGGTGGTAATCATTGCTGCCGGTACTGCAATATCGGGGTTTTCCTGCTTTGGCAAAAAATAATAGAAATAGCTGCCTGCAATTGCCACTGCCACTGCAAGAAACAAGGTAATTTTACTCTGCTTAATAGGTGCCGACAGAAACGATGTTTTGATAGGTGGGTTTTCCTGTTTCATATAAAGGTTTTAATTGACGGTTGTTACTTTATAGCCTTCTTTTATAGCGGCAGCACCTTTCGTAATTAATTTTTCGTTTTCACTTAATCCCGAAACCCGAACTTCGTCTCCGGAGAAATCAATAATCTGAATTATTTTCTTTTGCAATCTGTTATTTGCCAATACATTTACAAAATCCTGCCCATTGTTTGCTATGTATTTTAGGGGTATCCAAATACCTTTAACAGTATCTGTTTTAAAATATATTTTTGCTGTTTGCCCTATGGTTGCTTTTGTGTTGCTATTGATAAAATCAATTTTAACTGTATGCCTAAACGTTTGTAAATCCGGTAAAGTTGAAATATAGCTTACTACTCCACCTACTTGTTTGCTATTTATTTCTACAATTGCTTTTATGCCTTTTTTTATATACTTCAGATCCTTTTGTGATATTGAAGTTTCGGCAAACAGGCCTTTAACCTGCATAATAATTGTTTCTGCTCCGGCATTAATAAGTTCTCCTGCTTTTGGTATAATGTCGGAAACAATGCCATCTGTTTTGGCAATAAGCGTTGCCTGTTTTAAATCTTCCTTTTTTGCTTCCGTATTTATTTTGCTTAGCTCCCATTCTTTTAATTTTATATCACTATCGAGCTTTGCT
>JAMOMJ010000358.1 GCA_027067135.1 Cyclobacteriaceae bacterium | reverse complement strand
ATAGGATTCTTTTCTTACTAAAATAAGATAAATTCTGAATATTCAACACAACTTACTGATACATAATTTGTTAACCATTTATAGACAGGCTCTAATTAGTAAAACCTTTAAACATAGTAAAACTCTCTTTCTTCTCTAAATCACTGCCTCTAATTAAGCCTGATTTAGCATGGGCAGGATTGTCTGTTCCTTCTACTAGCTTAAAATAGTAGGCTTCTTCTATTTGCAAACTATCTAGCTTTTTAATGTACTCATAGAGCCTGTTGGCTTGAAATGTATCTGAATAGGTTTGATAATTTATATTTGGCCCTCCAAACTCTGATACGATAATTGGCTTGGCAGTCATTTCCTTAAAATTGAGATAATACTCATCCCAGTTCTCCACATCATCGTATAAATGAATATCTACTTCGTCATACAAGGCATTATCCATAACATATTGAATTCTGTTAGACACTGCTTCAATTTCCTGACTGCTACAATTACTGCTTAGATAAGCCACATCATAAAACACTCCCTCATCATCGTAAAACGAATCAATTTTACCATTGCAGCCTGCTAAAAAACGTAATGAGATAGCTGTAAACCCTCCCAAAACCATTTTTGTATTTGGTGAATAGGATTGAACGGCCTGAAATAATATATTGCTTGCTTCCGTAAATTCTTGCTCACTACCTATATACCAAAAGTCTGATTGCCACTCGTTGCCAAATTGGATTTTATCTATTTTGCCTGCATAGCGTTGCAGCAAAAGCTCAACATAATTCTTAAACTCAGCGGTATTATTATACACACAGGAGTTGTCGTTTTGCAATGCGGTACATGCCCAATCTGGCCCATTAGATTGTATGGTTAGCAATACTTTCAACTTATTATCGAATGCCCAATTTATTCTATCATCAAGAGGAGCCCAGTTAAAATTCCCTTGTGTAGGCTCTCTCAACGTCCAATCCTCCGCAATTCTTATAAACCCTACATTTAGCTCACTTAATAATGGCGCTGCAAAATTTCGCTGTTCCTGGTTAGCCACAGGTGGAAAAGAAATGCCTAGTTTCAAATAATTTAGTGCGAAGTCTAAGTCTTCTATTGGCTCTATTTCCGCCTTGGAACAACTAACAATTAAGAAAAGCAGGATTACTTTAAAAACATTATTCATACCTATAAACGTGGGTTTAAAGTTTCAAATATCATAAAAATGGAAAATTGCTATCGAACTAATCCTTTATAAACTTGAATGAGGAAATTACTTTTTTATGCTCAAACATAGTAAGTATATAAACTCCATTCGGTAGTGTGCGAATATCAATCTGAGATGACTCAGTATTTATAAAACCCTTCAATACCTGTTTACCCTTACTATTGGTAATAATAAATTTCGATTCCTCTGTTTCACGGTTAGTGAAATCAATCTTCAAAATATTATCAGATGGATTCGGGTATATATCAATAGATGTTTCCTTCGAAATTACTCTATCAACTCCTAACACAAAATCATCTCGCATGGCCAATGGCTTATATATTGTATTAGATTTTACGAGCAAAAACAGCCCTACACACACAGAGTGTGTACTGTAGGTATTAAAATAACCTGAGTTCCACATAGCCCAAGCTGCTTGCTCCCAATTTACATGTGATTCATTCTCATATTTGCTAATCTTCCAAATACCAATGAGTAAAGCATAAGTTATATCTCTAACCCCCAATGCATCTGGGCTAATAATCCCTTGTGTTGTAATTTCATTTGCCAGATTATCGAGCATAGCAATCACATAAGGCTTTAGCTCATTAGCCCTAATATCATCACCCTGATCTCTAAAAGCGACATAGGCCTCGGTTAAGGCCCAAGCATTCATAGCGTGATACCAAGGCAATGAATTATGACCATCCCACATTCTTCCGGGTGTTTGAGCTGTAACCGTAAGTGAGCTGAATGGTATTGCCGGTGATGTTCCATCTACCATACCATTATCATCTCCATCCCATAAAATACCAGGTAATAGGTTTTTATCCAATTTAAAATTTAGTTCCTCTTTATAAATTGGGTCTCCTGTCCAGGCATATAGTTCGGCTAATAGCCAGATAAGTTTGGCTGTATAATTATGATTTTTAACTGCATACTCCGAAATGGCATATTGGCCTGCCAATAGTAGAGAGTTCTTATACTTCTGTTTAAGATTGGGATCAGTTTGCATAATGGCTGATTCAATCATTTGAACACCAACCCAGCCATGGTCATAGGCCAAGCCTCCATCGAACGAATTGCTATTATCATCTTGCCCACTAATGGCAAAATTTAATCCTGCAAACTGCCCACCTGTATAAGTTAAACAATATTGTGGTAATGCAGCACACAAGGTAGTTACCGAAGAACCTACTACCCCACCAATGTAACAATTATCATTACTTGCCACATTTAAGTATCCATAAACGCCTTCATTTCGCTGGGTTGGGTTATCTATATTCCAAGAAGCATATTGCTGATCGTACATCATATCAGCAATTTCAACTAATTTGCTTGTATTGGTAAAATATCCTGCTTGCATGGCATAATATGCTCCTAAGGCAGAGTTGCTCTCATACCTTCCAATTCTTGGGCAAGAAACCGAGTAGGCCTCTATTGCAGGAGCATGTACAGAACTCCACACATTTTCGATAGCTGACAAAAGGGGCTCAGTAGTATTGGGCGTAGCATAAGTAACTACTTCTTGCGGACATCCTAAGGAAGCACCACGGGTATTTTTACCTTGATTAATGGCATTCACTGCTTCTGCGATTGTACCATAACGCATTTGTGCAACAATATTTGTTTCGTCCGAAGCACTCCCATAATCATTACCGCAAGGAGGTATTTGGGCAAAAGCGAAATAGCTTAAGCCAAAGAGAACCAGAGATAGTATTTTATACATATTCAACACTTTATTTCTTTTTCTTATTTTTCCATTGCCAATAAAAATACATATTAACCGCAACAAACTCCATTTGCAAACAATCAATTTGTGCAGTTAGTTTATCTGTAATGCCAACAAACCCCCAACTTAGAAATAGGAAATGTTTGCAATGATTGCGCATAAATCTATTCGCCTTTTTGTAAAGAATAGGGTTTGTTTTTCGTGTAAAATCTGATGCCATTAGAACTATGCTAGAGAAAATTAGTTCTTAAAAATACTGTAAAATATTTATTCACTATGATGTAAATTCTTTTGGGTACTCAACCAGCCCACTCACACCTTCCAACCCACCCTCTAAAAGTTCTATGGCCATGCAATTTTCATCAGGTACGTCAAAAGGGAGTTTGATTCCGAACTTACTAGCCTTTTCGTATCCAAACCTTGGGTAATAACTCTGGTGACCTAAGAGTACAACCGATTTATACCCTAACTCAATAGCCTTAGCATGAGCTTGCAGTATAAGTTGCCCTCCTATGCCTTTATTTTGATAGTCAGGTTTTACAGAAACAGGAGCTAGCGCCAACGAGTCAAAAGACTGAGAACCATTTACAATTTTAATTTTAGTAAGTATAATATGTCCAATAATCTCACCTCCCAGTTCAGCCACCATAGATAACTCCGGTATAAAGGCAGCTGACTTTCTTAACCTCTCTACTAAGAATTGTTCGGTAAAATCACTAAAAGGTTCGTTTTTAAAAGATTCCTTAATTAGCGCAAATACAAAGGAAAAATCCGGAGGAGTTTCCTGGCGAATGATGATTTTCATTTGTTAAAATTAATAAAATAAATGCATCTTGGGTTAGTTGTTTCATTCCATTGATTGTTTAGTTATTTATCATTTATGTTTAAATTGCAATTGTATAATTTATAGAACCGAATTGCTTGATTACATCACGTCAAATAATCAAAAATCAATTATGGGTAACATTCATAAACTTCAGATTCCAATTTTAACATTACTAAGCTTAATTGCAGTTAATGGGTTTTCTCAAAGTACTGCAAGTAATTCTGAGTTAATTAATGCTGCAAGAGAAATTATATCCTCTGCACCTACTTGTGCTTTAATTACTATTGATGAAGAAGGCAAGCCAAGTGTTAGGGCTATGGAAACATTGCCTTTGGAAGATAACTTCACTATTTGGTTTGGCACCAACCCTAAAAGCAGAAAAGTTGCCCAGATTAAACAAGATGCTAGAGTAACCTTATATTATTTAGATAGTGATGCTTCGGGTTATGTAACTATACACGGAATAGCTAAAATCATAGATAATAAAAAGGCGAAAGAGGCACACTGGAAAGAAGAATGGTCTGCCTTTTATCCCAATAAAGAAAAAGGATATGTGCTTATTAAGGTTACCCCAAAATCGATAGAGGTAATTAGTAATTCGCGTGGAATTGCAGGAGATTCTATTACTTGGGAAGTGCCTGAGGTTGTATTTGAAAATAAATAACCGGAAGATCAGACTCACATTCGTTTGAAACGAGTGTGAGAGTTATGTCCTATTTATACCCCTCATTATGTACATTGGCTACTGCCCTACCCGATGGATCATTCATTTTCTCTAAGGCTTTATCCCACTCAAAAATGATTGGGGTGCTACACGCAATAGATGGCACAGAAGGTACCGTTGCAGCAGCGGCATCTGAAGGAAAATGTTCTTCGAAAATAAGTCGGTAATAATACTCTTCTTTTTGCAAAGGAGGATTTACTGTAAACCGATGTGAAACGTTTGCCATTTGCTCATCCGTTATATTCTCTTCTACAATTTCTTTTAAACTGTCTATCCAATCATAGCCCACACCGTCTGAAAACTGTTCTTTTTGCCGCCAGGCAACACTTTCTGGCAAATAATCTTCAAAGGCTTTACGTACAATCCACTTCTCCATTTTACCGTTAGTGCCACACATTTTATCGGTTGGGTTCACATTCATGGCAATGTCCATAAATTCCTTGTCTAAGAAAGGCACCCGACCTTCAACCCCCCAAGCAGCCAAGGCCTTGTTTGCTCGATTGCAATCGTATAAATGCAACCTATCTAATTTACGAACCGTTTCTTTATGAAATTCTTCAGCGGTTGGTGCTTTATGGAAATACAGATAACCACCAAAAAGTTCATCAGCTCCTTCGCCAGAAAGCACCATTTTTATCCCCATTGATTTAATTACACGAGCCAATAGATACATAGGTGTAGCTGCTCGTACTGTTGTAACATCATAGGTTTCTAAATGATAGATTACATCACGTACAGCATCTAAGCCTTCTTGCACTGTAAAGTGAATAGAGTGGTGTACTGTACCAATTGAATCTGCCACTTCTTGTGCATATTTTAAATCAGGCGAGCCTTCTAACCCTACAGAAAATGAGTGCAGTTGCGGCCACCAAGCTTCTTGTGTATCGCCAGACTCCACTCGCTTAGCAGAATATTTTTTTGCTATCGCTGAAATTACCGAAGAGTCCAGTCCGCCTGAAAGCAATACGCCAAAAGGCACATCGCTCATCATCTGTCTGTGAACGGCATCTTCTAACCCTTTTCGTAGAGTTGCAATGTCAGAGGTATTGTCTTTTACATGCTCATATTCTCGCCAATCTCTGGTGTAGTATTGAGTTGGCTTGTCATATTCACTGTAATAATAGTGCCCGTGAGGAAAAGCTTCAATCTTTTTACATACACCTTCCAACGATTTAAGTTCTGAAGCCACATAATAATTCCCTTCGGCATTCCAGCCTTGATAAAGAGGAATAATGCCCACATGGTCTCGTCCAATTAAATAGGTATTTTTAGTTTTATCGTATAGCGCAAACGCAAAAATCCCGTTTAACTCTTCAAGAAAATCAACCCCTTTTTCTTGGTATAAAGCTAGGATTACTTCTGAATCAGATTTGGTTTGAAATTCATATACATCACCAAGTTCTTTTCGAATTTCTTGATGATTATAAATCTCCCCATTTACTGCTAATATCAAATTGCCATCAGCACTTATTAAAGGCTGACCACCAGATTGTGGGTCAACAATGGCTAATCTTTCATGTGCTAAAATGGCATTATCAGTACTATAAATACCCGACCAGTCCGGCCCTCTATGTCTTAGTTTTTTAGACATTTCTAACACTTGCGTTCTTAGTTGATCGCTTGTCTGTTTTACATCAAATACTGCTACAATTCCGCACATAATTTTATTATTAAATCTACAAAAAAAGCACCCCGCACGAGTTAACGAACGGGATGCCAATACCTTCTTGGTCGATATTTAAGACAAAAGTAATCCCTAATTTTTAATTATAGTGGCTAACTAGACATGTTTTAAAAATATTCCATTGAATTTAGATCAGCTAACCCTATACCAGACTGCAAAAAGCATTGACTACCAAATAATATAACAGTATTGTCTAAAATAGCAATTTGTAGTTAAAGCAATTAATACCCCAAATTAATTATGTGACCTAAATTACCGTACGTAACTTGGGTTAATTGAATCTTTGCACTGAGATATTTTTTAAACAACTTACAAAATGGAAATAGAAATTAAATTTGACGAATTCGGAAGAATTATTCCGATGATGAACGGGCAACAAATTACAATGGAGGTGTCTCCATTCTTAATATTTTTAGCAACTGCAGGTATGTGTTCTGCCGTATTTGTTCAAGCCTTTATGAACCAACGAGGAATGAGTACAGACGGAGTAAAAATTGTACAAAAAATGAATTATAATCAGATGACCAACCAAGTATCGGATATCGATATTCACGTTGATTTGCCAGAGAGCTTTCCGACAAAGTATAATAAAGCCATTAAAAACGTAGTGGATCAATGCCCTGTAAAACAGCATTTATTAGCTCCTCCAACGTTTAATGTAATTACAAATTTAGATAAAGCAACTGTTGAAGCTTGAGCCTTTTTCTATCACGATATTGAGACGGAGGATCGCCTGAAACAATCTCTTCGTATTTAACATATTTTTTGCCTTGCCAACAGAAAGGCTTCACTGCGTTCGCAAGAACGATGAAATTTTAAATCCCCATTTCAACAATAATTTGTTGAAATGGGGATTTTCATTTAAAGATGAAATTATAAATTTATCTCCTATGTATAATTAAAAACGCCCTTAGTTATTTTCAAAAGTTTGAGCAAAATCACCATACTTCTCTTTCACCTTGATCGCTTTAGATAATTCTTTAACATAAAATTTAAAGCTACCTGACATAATTCCACTTGAATCAATATTTTTAGCCTCAGGTATTTTATCAAAATGTTTTTTCGAAGAATCCAAATCTCCTAGAATTAAAGACACCAAAACGATATTTGCATTCATATACTTTTGAATCTCTGGGTTACTAGACTCTTTTATTACTTTATTCCAAACAAGTAGAGCCTCTTTTAAAATAGGTTCTACTTGTTTAACTGTTCTCCTCTTTTTCTTAGACATTGCCCCAATACTTCCTATAACATCTTTAACATTTTCTGCCGTTTTATTAAGTGCCTCATATTGCTTATCCTTAATACCATAAACAGCACATTGATAATCTTCTCGACTTCGCAGAAAATTGACTTTTAAT
>JAMOMJ010000357.1 GCA_027067135.1 Cyclobacteriaceae bacterium | reverse complement strand
AAAGATAATAATGCAATATCTGGAGCAAAAGTCACTTTCTCTGTTGATAACGAAGCAACGATAATCTCTGACTTGGCAACTGGCTCAGTTCATACGGCTACCTTACAGCCAGGTTCACCTAGTAATCGAAAATTAACAGTCAAAGTCACATCAGATAATATTACTAAATCAATAACGGTTGATGTAGTTGGGACGAGTGTTGTTATTGATGGGCCAAGTGCAATAACGCTGAATAAAGCAGTGCCTTTTGTACTTAAACTAAAAGATGGTGCGGATAAAAAAATTAGTTATGAGACCGTTATATTAACATCAAGTGCTGGCAATACTATTACGACAGACAGTAATTTTGAGACTGATGAAAATGGTGAAATTGCTTTCAGCCTTATTGGATTGCAAGGAGGGACTGATGTATTAACAGCAGAGGTTCTTGGTACATCCATTGATAAATCTATTACAGTTTCTGAAGATGAGTTTGAATTGTCGAATAATAATATGGCAGAATTGAATATTAATACTTCTCAGGTGTTTAAGTTCTTTTGGAAGAAATCAGGTGTTCCTCAAGCTGAAAAACTCATTTATGTGAGTGCAACAAGAGGAAGCCTTGCTAGTAATACTGTTAGAACAAATGCTGCAGGTGAAGCGAGTATTGAAATATCATCTGTTACAGCAGGAAAAACAGTTATCAGTGCTACTACGGCAGATGGCTTATCAACATCTTTAACTCGAGAGTTTATTGCTACTACACCTGCGTATTTAAATACTCAAGCTGATCCAACATTAATCACGCCAAATAAGTCTAGTATAATTATTTCAAGAATAAGGGATATTAATGATAATCCAGTTAAAAACAAAGTTATAAGCTTTAGGCTTGATGATACGGTCAATGGCATTTTGAGTGGTTCTACAGCTGTAACGGACTCATTAGGTAGGGCTTCAGTTTCTTATACAGCAGGTAATTCCTCTAGTGCAAAAAATGGCGTGAAAATTACTACTTTCATTCAAGGCTATGAAGGAAAAGTAGATGAAGATACTGTTTTCTTAACAGTTGGCAGTAATGCTTTACGAATTGTATTGGGTGAAGATAATCTAATCACATCATCAGATGTTTTTTATATTAGAAAGTATGGAGTGATTGTAACAGATAGCGCGGGAAACCCTGTAAAAGAGCAAAAAGTAGACTTTACAATCATACCGATAGCTTACTATAAGGGTCAAATGGAGATTCAGGGTGATGTTTGGGGTCGAGAGCGTGATGCACTAGAGTGTGACTCTGAAGACCTAAATAAGAATGGTAACTTAGATGCAGGTGAAGACAAAAATGGGAATGATTTATTAGAGCCTACACATGATGCTGCGGTTACAGGAACTGGTGTTACAGATGAGAATGGGCGAATAGTTATTGAGGTTGTCTACCCTAAAAGTAGGGCATTGTGGTCAATACAAAGGATTACATCATCAGTTGTTGTTAGTGGTACAGAGTTTGAGGAGCATATAGATTTC
>JAMOMJ010000356.1 GCA_027067135.1 Cyclobacteriaceae bacterium | reverse complement strand
GACATAATTTTCAATTCATCTTGTACTGTCTGATCAATTTTTAGAGGTTTTCCTATTCTAGCCATACCGCAAAGATACAACTTTTATTGTTATTAGTTCGCTTTATTGGAATTCTTTACACTAGATAGTTTAACGAGAGTAACAGATGAGATTTATTTTGAGGGAGGAATAGAGAATTTGCAATCTTTCGAAGGTCTTAATTCATTAAAATATGTCAGCGGTTTATTCGTGTATTCCGCTTTAGCACTAACTGATATTTCTGCTTTAGGTAACGTAACTGCTGGTTTTGATAAATTAATGTTCTATAACTGCCCAGTATTAACTAATCTAAATGGCCTTGAAGGAGTATCATCAATTAAAAGAGACCTTGCAATTGTAAACAATACCTTACTTACAGATTTTTGTGGTATAAAAACCGCTTTTGAGAATTTTGATGTAGTAAATAATACACTAGATATTTCAGGCAACGCATTTAATCCGCAAACAGCAGCTGAAATAGTTGATTGCCCCTAATAATAAAAGTATTTTTTAACCAATAAATAGGGGGTTAGCCCGTACCAAGCAGCATATTTTTGCTGCTTTTGTTTTTTATTCGATATTATTGAAACCCTATGAAAAATTGCACGTATCTAAGAAGCATGTGGCGATACTATTTTTCTTTGGGTTTGGTGTGTGTAGTTAGTGCATCTTTAGCTCAGGTTCAAAAACATTTTAAAATTGAGCACAATAATCGCTATAAGTCAGTTACGCTCAATTATGGATCTTCCTCGGGAATTTGTTACATAAGTCCAGGGACTTCCGATGAACCAATTGCAGTATATTCGGAAAGAGACATTGATGAATTTAATCATTCGTTTAATAAATCTACTTATGCTGGCGACCTTGAGATAAATTTATCGTTAGAAGATAAAAACAAACAAACTTTTAGCCAGTCTATTTCCAGTAAGGTGTTTAATTCTTCAGATTCTGAAGACAATACGTGGAAAGTTTACCTAACAGAAGAAATTCCGTATGACCTCAATTTAGTTTTCGGTGTTGGAGCAGCATTCATAGATTTATCAAGCATTAAAGTTAGCCGTTTTAATGTGCGTACTGGCAGTGCCGATGTAAACATCGATTACCTCTCTAATATGCCCAACCCAGTGGTAATGGATACCTTTAATATAAAGGTAGATTTAGGCAATGTGGTGGTTCGCAAATTATACATGTCGCGTGCCAAATATATACATGCCGAGGTAGGTTTTGGTAGTATGCAACTAGACCTTACCGAAACACCCACAGTACCTAGTCAGGTAAAAGCAAGTGTTGGTGCTGGCACCTTGGAAATTCTCATCCCTAAAAATGACTGCTCCGTAATCATAAAAATAAAGGACACTATGTTATGTGATGTACATCTTACTAAATCGTTTAGAGAGATTAGCAATAATGTATATGTAAACGATGAGTATAACGAAAATGCTCCTAACCAACTTTCGTTTGATGTGGATGTATCGCTTGGCAATATTATTTTTAAGGAGAAAAGGTAGCTTCAATTATAAGAACTCTTCCAAGGATAACAAAGCCTAACTTTCCTTACACCTTTCTTGATGCCATATCCTTATAATGGATTATTTAGTAGAAGTTTTTTGATAGATAAATTTCTCTTCTCTTATGTGGATATCCTTCTAACATAAGATTGATTAAAGCAAAATCTACTTATTTTTACGGATATGGAATACAATAGACTAGGAAAATCAGGGTTGCAAATAAGCCAATTATCATTGGGTTCATGGCTAACTTTTGGCTCGCAGATAAAAGACTCTGTTGCTCAAGAAATGATGGTATATGCCTATGATAAAGGCGTTAATTTTTTTGATAATGCCGAAGTATATGCCCACGGAAGATCAGAGAAAGTAATGGGCAAAATATTACAAAAGCAAGGTTGGGTCAGAGATAGCTATATTATTTCGAGTAAAGCCTTTTTTGGAGATCGAGTTGATCCTAAACCTACCCAACATGGACTTAGTCGTAAGCATTTAACAGAAGCTTGTGAAGCTGCACTTAATCGTCTGCAACTCGATTATCTGGATTTATATTTCTGCCATCGCCCTGATAAAGAAGTACCTATGGAAGAAGTGGTATGGACCATGCATAATCTTATTCAGCAAGGCAAAATCCTCTATTGGGGAACTTCTGAATGGAGTGCCCAAGAGGTTATGGAAGCTCACATGGTAGCCAAAGAAAACCATTTGATAGGCCCAACCGTAGAACAACCCCAATACAATATGTTTGTGCGTGATAAAATGGAAGTTGAATATGCGCAATTATTTAAAAACATAGGAATGGGCACCACCATTTGGTCGCCATTGGCATCAGGAGTGCTTACAGGTAAGTATAATGGGAACGACAAAGAATCAACCCGACTGACGGTTGAAAAAAACGAATGGCTAAAAGACACGGTTCTCACTGAAGAAAATGTACTTAAAACAGCCAAACTTATTGAACTGGCTAAGGGGTTAGATATGTCGGTGGCACAACTAGCTATTGCCTGGTGTTTATCAAACCCCAATGTGAGTACCGTAATGTTAGGAGCTTCTAAACTCTGGCAGCTAGAAGAAACATTGGCATCAGACAAAAAAGTGGGGTTAATTAAAGATGAAGTAAGAGATAAAATTGAAACTATTCTTGGTAACAAGCCAATTCCGCCTATGTTTTAATTTTTTGTTGGTTTAACCCATCTTATCTTTGCCGATTAATTTTATTTCTATGGAGCTTAAAAATAAAAGGTTTAGCATGCAAGGCGTTGACTTGCTAACCGTTGCTAAGGAGTTTGGTACGCCCTTGTATGTATATGACGCAGAATCAATTAAATTGCAGTTCGATAAATTGATTAATGCTTTTCCTAAAACAAAAATTAAGCTCAAATATGCAGCAAAAGCATTAACGAATATCTCTATACTAAAATATTTACGGAGTATAGGAGCAGGTTTAGATGCAGTCTCTATTCAAGAAGTTGAACTTGGGATGATGGCTGGTTTTAAAGCTGAAGAAATAATGTACACGCCCAATGGGGTTTCTTTTGAAGAAATTGTGGAAGGTGTGGATAAAGGTGTAATGCTCAACATTGATAATATTTCCATTTTAGAACAATTTGGAAATAAATACCAAGACTCCGTTCCTGTATGTATTCGCATTAATCCCCACCTAATGGCAGGAGGTAATCATAAAATATCCACGGGTCATATTGATTCAAAGTTTGGCATTTCGATTTTGCAAACAAGGCATTTACTACGAGTTATCAAAACCTATAATATAAATGTGGTAGGTGTTCATATGCATACGGGTTCAGATATTTTGGATGCCGCTGTATTTTTAAATGGAGCCGACCTCCTTTTTGATGTAGCCAAACAATTAAAAACTATCGAATTTATAGATTTTGGCAGTGGCTTTAAAGTTCCTTATCATGAATCTGATGTTGAGGTAGATGTAGCAGATTTGGGTGGAAAAATTAGCAAGGCGTTTAATGATTTTTGTAAAGAATACGGAAGAGAGCTTCAATTGTGGTTTGAGCCGGGTAAATATTTAGTGAGTGAGTCAGGTGTTTTATTGGCCAAAACCAATGTGGTTAAAACCACACCAGCCACCGTATTTGCTGGGGTTGACTCGGGCCTCAATCACCTTATTCGCCCAATGATGTACGATGCTTACCACGACATTATTAACATTTCTAATACCGAAGGCACTGAGCGTGTTTACACTATTGTTGGTTATATCTGCGAAACAGATACTTTTGGGTGGGATAGGAAACTTAATGAAATTAGTGAGGGAGATATTCTGGCCATTAAAAATGCAGGTGCTTATGGTTATTCTATGTCCTCTAATTATAACTCAAGATTTCGTCCTGCCGAAGTGCTAATTATTAATGGAGAAGCTAAATTAATTCGTAAGCGAGAAACAATGGAAGACCTAACTCGCAATCAAGTTGTGTTAGATATTTAATCATTATTACGTCATTCCTGCGTAGGCAGGAATCTGCATCAAGTTTACACAATTAAAAGGATTCCTGCCTACGCAGGAATGACGATTATTAATTTCTTATTTTAGCATTATGAGTGTTACCATAAGAAAAGGAACCCCAGAGGATTTACCCCAAATATTAGAATTAATTAGAGAATTAGCCCTCTTTGAAAAAGCTCCTGAACAAGTTGTAAACACTGTTGAACAAATGAAGCTAGATGGCTTTGGTTCTAATCCTGTTTATTGGTTTTTTGTAGCTGAACACAAAGGCAAAATTATAGGCACTGCCATTTATTATCTAAGATATTCCACTTGGAAAGGAGTTCGACTTTATTTAGAAGACCTTATTGTAACAGAAAAAGCCAGAGGCATTGGAGCAGGAAAAATGCTTTTTGAGGCCTGTATTGAAGAAGGAAAAGCAAAAGGCTATAGTGGCATGGCTTGGCAAGTGCTTGACTGGAACACCCCTGCTATTGATTTTTACAAAAGCTATCAAGCAGATTTGGATGCAGAATGGATTAATGGCTCTCTTGAATTTTAATAGATGAAAATATCGCTAAAATTGATTGGCCTATTCTTAGGCCCCATACTATTTGGCATTGGGCTAACCTTCCAAAATTCAGAATACTTAAACCCCACTGCCTGGCAAGTACTAGCAGTAGCCGCCTGGATGGTTATCTGGTGGGTAACCGAAGCTGCTCCCATGGCAGTAACCGCCTTACTACCCATTATTCTTTTTCCAGCCTTGGGCGTATTTACCTTAAAAGCAGCTACGGCTCCTTATGCCAGCACTATCATATTTTTATTTATGGGTGGCTTTTTGTTAGCACTAGGGCTTGAAGAACATGGACTTCATAAACGGATTGCACTTGGGCTAATTAAATTAACAGGCACCAGTGCCAATGGAATTATTCTAGGTTTTATGTTGGCTACCGCTTTTTTAAGCATGTGGATTAGTAATACAGCTACTACCATAATGATGTTGCCTATTGCCTTGTCTGTGATTCAGTTGGTTAAACATGATTCGCTAAACGAAAAAGGCTTCACTAATTTTGCATTGGCATTAATGCTTGGCATTGCCTATGCTGCCAATATTGGAGGCCTGGCTACCATAATTGGCACCCCACCCAATGTGGTTTTTGTGGGTTATGCAGAAAAACTGCTACATATAGAAATTGGGTTTGCTAATTGGATGATGGTAGGAGTACCAGTGAGTGCTATCTTACTTACCATTACGTATATTTTACTCACTCAGGTGCTTCATAAAAACAAACTAGGTAAAATGAGCAATGCCGAAGAGCTCATCACCAAAGAATTGGAAGATTTAGGGCAATGGAAGAAGGAGGAAAAGATCGTAGCTGTCATTTTTGGGCTGACGGCCTTTATGTGGATTTTTAAAGCTCCCTTAAACAATCTCATTGGATTTGTCATGCTTAATGACACGGTTACAGCAATGATTGGCGGAATTACCATGTTTATTGTGCCCATTAACATTAAGGAGAAAAAACAATTATTACATTGGAAAGCAACCGAAAGGCTTCCTTGGGGCATTTTACTCCTCTTTGGTGGTGGAATGACCTTAGCTAAAGCAATGGAACACGCAGGATTGGTAGATATTATAGCCGAGGTCATAGCTCAAAATCAATTATCAACGTTACTTATTTTTTTAATACTGATTGCAGTAATGCTTTTTATGACCGAATTAATGAGCAATGTGGCCTTAGCCACCATATTTATACCCATTGTAATTGCGATAGCCGAAGGGGCAAACATAAACCCATTATTATTATCAATACCCGTGGCAATGGCAGCAAGTTGTGCGTTTATGATGCCCATTTCTACCCCACCCAATGCCATTGTGTTCTCCAGTGGGCATATAAAAATTAGCCAGATGGTAAGGGTTGGAATATGGCTTAACATTCTTTCAGTACTTGTACTGCTTGGGGCCGCTTTTACGTTGGTTGAATGGGCTTTTGGGTAATTTATTGCCACTAGGGCAAACTAAGCCAATAAAACTTCTGCCGGAATTCGTAATTCTTTGTATAATGATTTAACCATTTTTAAAGTTAAGCTCCTTTTACGATTAAGTACTTCGCTCACCCTACTTTGGCTCCCAAGATATTTAACAAGATCAGAATTGCTCATTCCCATCTGCTCCATTCTAAACTTAATGGCATCAATTGGGTCTGGTGGAGGAATTGGATGATGCTTCATCTCATAAACCTCCACTAAGGTTGCCAATAAATCCAGTTCATCACCTTTTGGTGTGTCCTTTTTTGCCCCCCATAATTTTTCAATTCTTTGAATTGCCAAATTATAGTCATCTTCTGATTTTATAGGCTTAATTTCCATAGCTAAATACTTTTAACATCAATTTTATCATATTGTTTATGAGTACCAATAAATCGAACAAATATGATTTGAAACTCATAATCAATGGCAACAACTAATCTATACGAATTACCTTTTATATTGAATACCACTCTACCTTCTCTAAGGATACTAGCATTGAGATATTGGTTCTTCAATTCATTCGGGTTTTTCCAATTTGCCGTTTTTACATCTTGATACCACGAACGTAGAGACACTTCAGCATCCTTATACTCAGGCTTTTCATAAAATGTTCTTAACGTTTTAAAAGAAATAACCCTCACCTTACAAATATATAAAAATTATACCAAAATGGGATATTTTATAAAATCCTTAACTTCTTATTCTTTCTTCAGCTCCTCCTTAACCCTCTTCTCTTCGTCTGTTTCCGGAGGGGCATTATAGGTGTTCCAAAACTCAGGATTATAAGGAACAGGATACGTGTATAGGTCTGTTTCTCTTGCTATTCTATTTTTTTCTTTACTTCTGTTCATTATTTATTTTGGTTAGTCTAATCAACCTTTTTATCTCTGTAATATCACCTTCAATATTAATCGATTCCCTAAAATCGTTGATAGAATTTATATACCAAAAACCATCATCAAGTTGTATAAAATCTACATATTCGTGCAATTTTAAAAAGCGAAACAGGTGTTTTGGAATAGAAGACTTGTCGTCACTCTCGTACCATCGATCTATCGCTATTAAAGCATAAGTTTCGGTTGTTATGTACATAGATGTAACCGTGCTTTTATTTTCTTTTGATTTGACTAAAAGTTTAAATACTTCGTTATTACGATACAAAGAGTAACCAACCAACTCAATATCGTAATTTTTAAAATTACTCTTTTTTAAATACCTTTTAGGGTCATTTAAAAATGAAGCACCCCAATACCGTTGCCTCCTTCAAATGTGGTGTCATTATTAAACCCAGGTCGTTTTTCTTTGATAAACAAATCATATCTATAAGGAGCTTGCTTTTTAATACGAAACCCTTCGCCCACTAAATCTGCTACAATCTCAAGGTATCGTATGGGTTTTCCATTTACAGCAAAAGCTTCTTTATAATAAATCTCTTTATGCACTTTACCCTGTGGGTAATTGGTTTTCAAATTAGCAATAGTATTCTTTAAAATTTGGATAGGTTCTATTGGCGTTATGGTTACACCTTTTAGCAAATACTCATCTTCTTCAAGGTAAATTACCAAAGGCTTATTGTTTACACCAGTAAAAGATATTTGCTTAGATACAAAACCAATGGAAGAAATTGTAATGTTGTTTTCTTTCTCCTTTTCGGTAAAGCGAAATACAAACTCACCATTTTCATTACTGGTAGTGCCAATAATATCTTTGCCCACAGTGTAAATATGTGCATTAAACACTGGTACAGAATCCGATTTTTGCAAAACTCGCCCTTTTATTATAAGTAGGCTTTGAGCATTTGATGAGAAATAAATTGATAAAACTAATAGAATTGAGATGAGTTGTTTCACTAATTTATTAATGGGTAAATTATAAATATAAAAAAGATGTTTTTTTCAATAGTTTCAAAGTGAATTAGGTAAATTTATCCTTCAAATATATGAAAGAGATTTCGTTTTCCTACCCTAAGAATTACATATACAAATTAAATTATAAGTACAATATATAAGATGGCAGCTAAGAAAAAGGAGAAGAAAATATTTGTGCTTGACACAAGTGTAATTTTATACGAACACAATTCAATCTTAAATTTTGATGAGCACGATGTTGGCATCCCCATAACCGTTTTGGAGGAACTCGATACCTTTAAAAAAGGGAATGATACCCGTAATTATGAAGCCAGAGAGTTTACCAGACTGCTAGATAAACTCTCCAAGGAATACAACTTGCAAGACTGGATTCCTCTAAACGGGTCGGCTAAAAAAGGAGTGTTTAAAGTACTAATGTCCTCAGAAAGCAAAGTGAATGCTTCCGAAGTTTTTGGCGAAGATAAACCCGACCATCGCATACTAAATGCCGCCTTACAATTGCAAGAGCAAGAGCCAAGCAAAAATGTGATTCTTGTTACCAAGGATATTAATTTGAGGTTGAAAGCCAAATCTTTAAACCTGACAGCAGAGGATTATACTACTGGAAAAATACAGAATGTAAACTCACTTTATACGGGAAAAAGTACGCACCAAAAAGTAAATGCAGAGCTTATCAATCAAATTTATGAAACCAAAGGGGTGGAGCAAGATGTAGTATTACCAAAACACAAGCTTAAAGACAATGAATTTCTCATCCTTAAAAACGGGAAGAAATCGGTACTCGCATATAAAAACCCCATTGATAATTTAATTGAACGGGTGGATAAGCGAACGGTGTATGGTATAAAACCGAGAAATGCAGAACAAGCATTTGCGATTAATGCCATTTTAAACCCAGACATTAAATTAGTTACCATTAGTGGAGTAGCAGGCACAGGGAAAACCCTTATTGCGCTGGCAGCAGCCATGGAGCAGAAAAAAGAGTACAAGCAAATTTATTTGGCTCGGCCCATTGTGCCACTCAGTAATAAGGACATTGGCTATTTGCCGGGTGATTTTAAATCGAAGGTAAACCCGTATATGGAGCCGCTTTGGGACAATCTCAAATTTATCCAAAATCAGTGGAACGAAACCGATAAAGAGTACTCTAAAATTACGGATATGGTAAATAAAGAAAAGCTTGTTATTACACCTTTGGCTTTTATAAGAGGCAGAAGCTTTTCAAATATAATTTTTATTGTGGATGAAGCTCAAAATCTCACACCACATGAAGTAAAAACAATCATTACAAGAGCAGGAGAAAATTGCAAGATTATATTAACAGGCGATGTAAATCAAATTGATACCCCTTATTTAGACTCTCAAAGTAATGGTCTTTCTTATTTAATAGACCGGGTTGATAGCCACCCATTATATGCACATATTACGTTGGAAAAAGGAGAAAGATCAGAACTGGCAAATTTGGCCAATGAGCTCTTATAATTTGTTCATTACGTCATCCATAACTTTGGGTGCTTTAATACGATAGCCAACAAAAACTCGAAATTCTCCTATGGTATTACTTAAAACTAAGTCGTTTGGCAATGTAATTTGATTGTTATCGGCAATTAAATAAACTCCAGTGTACCACCGTTTAGAGTTATAACCAATACCAGCGCGTATCATCATTTTAAAATTAGCTGTGAATCGAGGATTATAAGAACCTGCTTCACTATAAATGGTTCCTATGGCATAGGTAATGCCTGGTAAAATGGAGGCAGAAGCATAAAATTTTTTATAAACAAACGTGTAAGAGTAACCAAACAGTTGCCCAAGCATTAACACATTGAAACTGTTAATCTGTGCTTCGGGGCTAAAGCTATTATCCACAATGCTAGAATCTGCCCTGCTATGATAAAAATAAAGGGATGATACTGCCATAAATGAACCTGCACTTTTTTTCAGCTCTCCATCAAGTACAAAAATTACTCTAGGTGAGTATTTTTTCCAATTAAATGGAATGGTATAATTAAAACCCCAACTGAGGGTTGCAATATCCGGACGTAACGGATATGGAGTGCCTGACTCCCAATCCGGGATAACGTCTTCTGCATTTGACACATAATACCCTTTATACCATCGTAAATAAGCATCAATTACGTGTCGTTTTAAATAAGCACTCCCCTTTAAATTAAACTCTCTGGTTTCTCCAAACTTTTCAGTATTGCGTTGGGTAAAATCAGGGTTAAGCGAAAGGTCAACGGCAAGCCATTTATAGGTTATCCCAATACCAATGCCATAGTGTTCATTGGCTTTATATACATATTTCTTATTTGTGAGGGTGTTTTTAAGTGTAAACTGATCGAACCTTTTAGGCAATACAAACCTAAGTGCCAGTTGAGAATTATAGTTTTCTATATAATTAGTGTCGTATTCATAGGTTTCAATTTTTGGAACAGAGAACCCTTTGTTTTGCCCATTGGAAAAATATGGGGTTGCTACCAAACAAAATAAAAAGAGTGCTCTCATAACTCACAAAAATAGGCAGACTAATTTCTAAATGACATTAGATTCTAGAAAAGTAAAAAAGAGCATATTATAATGCAGGCACCGAATTTATAGACGAACATTAAGTAGCCTCACCAGGGATCGAACCTGGATCTAAAGTTTAGGAAACTTCTATTCTATCCATTGAACTATGAGGCTAATTATTTAGCTTAAAACAAATGAGTTTACAAAACTATCTTAATATGGGTCTTTTTTCAAGTAGTTAGGAAAAATTGTATAGAATCTCTCTTCGGCAAACTCATATAACATGTTTCTAAACTCAGCAATATTTAGTTTATTGGTGGCAGAAATAAATACAACCTGCTCATTCTCTCTACCAAGGTGCATTTCTTTAAAATGTAAAACCGCTTCATCAAGAGTAATTTTATTCTCTTTGGTGTATTTATCAATCTTATTAAATACGACCAAGGTTGGCTTTTCAGCAGAATCAATTTCAGCCAGTGTTTTATTTACAATGTCATACTGGTCTTCAAAAAACGGATGAGAAACATCTACCACATGGAGTAATATATCTGCTTCCCTAATTTCATCTAATGTGCTTTTAAAGGATTCAATTAAACCATGTGGCAGCTTGCGAATAAAACCAACTGTATCTGTTAATAAAAACGGGATATGCTGGATTACAACCTTCCGAACCGTTGAGTCAACGGTAGCAAACAGTTTGTTTTCTGCAAACACATCAGATTTTGAAAGCAACCTCATTATAGTAGATTTGCCTACATTAGTATAACCCACTAATGCAACTCTCACCATTCGTTGCCTATTTTTCCTTTGGATAAAAGACTGCTTGTCAATCTTAACTAGTTTCTTTTTAAGTAAAGAAATTTTATCTCTTACAATACGCCTATCTGTTTCAAGCTCTGTTTCTCCAGGCCCTCTCATACCAATGCCTCCTTTTTGTTTGCTCAGGTGGCTCCACATCCTTGTTAACCGAGGCAACAAATATTCATATTGTGCCAACTCAACTTGAGTACGAGACTGAGATGTTTTTGCCCTAATGGAGAAAATATTGAGGATTAATAAACTTCTGTCTAAAATTTTACACTCTAAAGTTGCTTCTAAATTTCGAACTTGTGAGGGCGATAGATCATCATCGAACACTACTATATCTACATCTTTAGACTTTATGTATGCATGAATATCTTCCAGTTTTCCTTTGCCAACATAAGTTCGTATGTCAGGCTTGGGTAAGTTTTGAGTAAAAGTAGAAATAGTTTTTGCCCCGGAAGTACTCACTAAAAAAGCTAGTTCTTCAAGGTGTTCTTCTAACTGAGCAGGCGAAGTATGTTGATCTGCCACAGCAACCAATACTGCAGTTTCCTTTTCCAGAGCCGTAGAATATGTTTTTGACATAACGACAAAATTAGGGGTAAAATCATCAATAAACGCAATAAAACACAGTTCTGGTTACTATTAGATTTAATAGGTGTATATAAACATAATTATTTCTACTTTTGTAGCTACCGAATAGTTGGCCATCTTATGAAAATTGCAATTGTCTTAAATACATCTTGGAATATCTATAACTTTAGAATGGGGTTAGTAAAGGCTTTGATTGATGAAGGTCATGAAGTAATAGCCATTGCCCCTAAAGATGAATACACTCATTTTTTGAAGGAAGCTGGCTGTGAATATCATGAGATAACAATGGATAGCCGAGGGGCAAATGCAATTAAAGATCTAGGTTTAATTTTTGAATTATTTAGTATTTACCGAAAAGTAAAACCAGATGTAATTCTACAATACACCATTAAACCTAATATTTATGGCACCTTAGCTGCCAGTATTTTAAGAATCCCAACTGTTAATAATGTTTGTGGTTTAGGAACTGCTTTTTTAAACAAAGGGCTTGTTTCTAAAATTGCTATTAGTATGTATAAATTAGCTTTTAAGTTTCCTAAGCTTATTTATTTCCAAAATAATGATGACAAAACTTTCTTCGAAGAAAACAACATCATCAAAAATAATGCGACCCAAATATTGCCAGGTTCTGGCATTAATTTGAGTCATTTTAAGCCAATAGTTAAGCCTCGTAATTCAAAATTTACATTTCTGTTAATAAGTCGATTAATACACGATAAGGGCATTATTGAGTATATAGACGCTATCAAATATTTAAAAGAAAAAGGAATTGATGCTAATTTTCAAATCCTTGGCAATAAGGATACGGAACATAGGAGAGGTATTTCCGAAGATATTATTGATGGTTGGATTGAATCGAATGTTGTTGAGTATTTAGGAAGTACTGATGATGTACGCCCTTTTATTCATAATGCAGACTGCGTTGTTCTTCCTTCTTACAGAGAAGGCACACCAAAATCACTATTAGAAGCAGCTAGTTCTGCAAAACCAATTGTGGCTACTAATGTTGCTGGTTGTACCAACATTGTAGAAGATAATGTAAATGGAATGCTCTGCAAAGTAAAGGATGTGAAAGACTTAGCAGACAAGTTAGAAGCAATGACAAAACTTCCTCAAGAAAGACTTTCAGAAATGGGAAAAGAGAGTAGAAGGATAGTTGAAAACAAGTTTGATGAAAAAATAGTAATAAATAGTTACTTAAATACTGTTTCTTCTTTCCAAAATAGTTGATGCAATAGACGTATTTAACTATCTTAGCCGATCAATACCAATACGATTTTGACAAAAAACTCCTTTTTGCTAATTTTTATAGCTCTATGGCTAGTAAGCTGTTCGGCATATAAGCAAAACATTATGTTCAGTCATGATGAAGATTTTGTGGCAGCCAAATTGTCGGCAGAAGCAAGAGCTCTTGAAAGAGACTATAGCATTCAGCCCAATGACTTAATAAAAGTAAAAGTTTATACTAAAAACGGGGAAATGATTATTGACCCAGAGTATGAGCTTTCGAAAGATTTTAATAACACCAAACAAAATAAGCCTGACCCTGAGTATTTGGTACGGTTAGATGGTCTTGTTTTATTACCCATGGTTGGAGATGTAAAAGTAGATGGACTCACATTGCACGAAGCAAACCTAAAGTTAAAAGCTTTATACAATGAGTATTTTATAGACCCTTATGTGATTACCTCCTATACCAATAAAAGAGTAACGGTATTAGGTGCAACTGGTGGGCAAATTTTACCTTTAACCAATAATAATATAACTATAGCTGAAGTAATTGCCATGGCTGGTGGTATGAAAGATATGGGAAATGCATCTAGTATTAAACTCATCAGAGGAGAGGAAACATTTCTTATCGACTTTTCAACCATTGAAGGCTACTATTTGTCAAACCAAATAGTTCAGCCTGGAGACATCGTTTACATAGAACCAATTAAAAGATTTTTTAGAGGAAATGCTGTTGAGATATCCGTTTTCTTAAGCTTAGTTACTTCCATGACTACCCTCTTAATTTTGGTGTTAAGATAATGGTGCAATTCAATCAAAATATTGGCAATAACTCTCCTGTTTTAGAAGAAGAAAGCCATGAAATTGATTGGATCAAACTAAGACTAATTCTAAGAAAGAGTACTCCTTGGTTTATAGTCATTTTTGCAGTACTAATTTTAACAGCAGTGCTTTATTTAAGGTACACCAAGCCTATGTACCAATCTAACTCTGAAATTAAGCTTGACCAAGAAGATCAATCAAATGTATTGGGGTTAGCCCAATACGAACAATCCTCTAACATGGGTTTACTTTCTAGTGAGATGGAGATTATTCAATCACGACTTTTTTTTAGTAAGGTGGTAGAAACAGTTGATTTGAATCCTCAATATTTTACTTATGGCAATATTTTGGATGATGAGAAATACTTAAACCCTCCTTTTAGAGTAAAATATAAAATTCTTAATGCGAGCATTTTCAATGTTCCGATAGATGTAACAATAGTTGACCAACAATCATTACAATTAAATTTCAAAGTAAGAGAAAAAGAATACAGTATAAATGGCCAATTTGGCGATTCCATCAAAACTGAGTTGATCGATTTAAAAATTGAATTGAATAAAAGTTGGGAAATTGAAGAAGGCAATCGCTTTTATTTTAGAATTAATAGTCGCGAAGTACTAATAAATTATGTTGAAAAAAACTTGTTGGTTGAACCGCTTAACCTACAAGCTAATACATTTAAAATATCCTTTACAGACCACAACCTAAACAAAGCACATGCACTGATAAGTGCGATTGATACTCTTTATTTAAACTACTCCTTAGAAGAAAAAACTAAAGCTAATAGAAACAAAATTGAATACTTAGACAAACAGCTTGAAGAAACCGAAAAGAAGTTGGACAATTTCGAAACTTATTTTGAAGACTTTACAATAGATAATAAAACAGTAGATTTAAACGAGGACGTAAAAAGAACCATTGATGCAATCAATGGACTTGATTCTCAACGAATAAAAATTAATAATAAGCTTTCAGAAATAGAATTACTACAAGCCAAGTTATCAAAAACTCCTTATGAGAACTTAACTCCAAAAGTTAACGTATATCCTGCCTATTTAAATAAGACTTTTGAAGAGTTTAATTTACTTAATAACGATCTTCAAAAATTAGGATTAAGTTATAAAGAAAATACCTACACATTTAAGTCGAGGCAAAAAGAAGTTGAGTTACTGCGTGCTGATATTTTGGCAGAAGCAAATGGGTTTAAAGAGGATATTCAAAAACAAAAAAATAACCTAGCAACAACTAAGCAACAACTTCGAAGGCAGTTAATAAGCTTGCCTTCAAAAAACACAGAGTATAATAAGTCAAAAAGATTTTACTCAGTTTATGAGGAAATGTACCTCTCCTTAATGCAAAGTAAAAATGAATTTGAAATTGCCATTGCAGGGTCAATTACAAAAATAAAAGTTCTTTCACCTGCGAGCCTTTCAAGTACCCCTATATACCCTGTACCCTTATTCGCCTATGCCATAGCAGTAATACTTTCAATTGTTTTGTCGTTTTTGTTTGCAGGAATAACCTATCTGGCTCATAATAAGATCCAAAGTTTACACGAAATCGAATTCTTAACAACGGCAACCACTTTGGGTGCAGTTCCCAAGCACAATTTAAATGGAAAGATTGCGAAAATAATAGTTGATAAACACCCTAAATCAGCCGTGAGTGAAGCACTAAGGTCGATAAGAACAAATATTGAATTTATGATTCCCGATAAAAACCCTAAGGTGTTATCGGTTACTTCTACAATTGGCTCAGAAGGTAAAACGTTTATCTCAACCAACTTAGGAGCTCTCCTTGCAATGGCGGGTAAAAAAACAGTTATTGTTGACCTAGATTTAAGAAAGCCTAAAATACACCTTGCTTTCGACCAAAAAGAAAATGCCAATGGTGTAAGTTCCATTTTAATAGGTAAAGGGAAAATCGAAGAATGCATTCAAAAATCTTCTATACAAAACTTAGATTTTATAACTGCTGGTGCTATTCCTCCAAACCCGTCTGAATTAATTTTGAGGAAGGAATTTGGAGAAATGATTGAAAACCTCAAGTCTAAATATGAAGTAGTTATTTTAGATACACCCCCAGTAGGACTTGTAACTGATGGACTTTTGGCTATGCAAAAAGCAGACCTTCCTTTATATGTCATAAAAGCAGACTACTCAAAGCGTTCATTTGTTCAAAATGTGAATCGAGTGATGGCTACAGGTCAGTTTAACAACCTCTCGATTATTTTAAATGCTACTACTACGAGTGCCTCTGGTTATGGGTACGGCTATGACAAGAAAAGTGCTTATTACGAATCTTAAAGTTATGTTTACCAACTGGTTTAGGAGTAAACAACAACAAAAAATATCAATCACTACAGATATTCACTCGCACCTATTACCAGGCATAGATGATGGCGTAAAAACAATAGAAGAGTCTATCGAAGTAATAGAGTATCTATCTAGTCTTGGCTTTAAGAAGTTAATAACCACACCTCATATAATGAGTGATTATTACAAAAACACCCCTGAGATTATTAGAGAAAAACTGGAACAAGTAAAACAGGCCATATCAGAGGCTAATATTCCTATTGAAATAGAAGCTGCTGCAGAATACTACCTTGATGAATATTTCTATAGTTTAATTATTGAAGGAAAAGAACTTTTAACTTTTGGAGATAACTATGTGTTGTTCGAAACTTCTTTCACAGTGGAACCCCTCATTTTAAAAGAAATTATATTCAAATTAAATTCAGCTGGATATAAACCTGTTTATGCTCACCCCGAAAGATACTTTTATCTTCAAGAGAAAAAAGAGTTGCTTAATGAACTAATAGATCAAGGCTTATTATTTCAATTAAATGCCCTTTCTTTAGTGGGCTATTACTCCAAACAAGTGCAAAAAATGGCAGAGGCACTAATCAATCGTGGAGCCATCGCTTTTATTGGTTCGGATACACATAACATGTTACAAGCCAATTTTTTACAAGAAGCATATTCCTCTAAATACGCTCATAAACTTAAAACAGAAACACTCTTAAATCATAGTTTATGAACCTGAGTTCGGGATAAGGAATAGCTGCCAGAAAATAAAATAGTAGGTGAGCTTTTTATATTAAAAAGCAAAGATATAATGGATTATTTCAAGATTTTTATATTCAAAAGATTGTCTGCTAGATATTTTCCCTTTGGACTTTAACGAAACTTCCCTAAACCTCCTTATATTTTCTTGCCGTGCCTGCAGCAGGCAGGAATTAACCCGTTAGTCCTACAAAAATCTAAGTTGTTTATGAAAGTTTCGATTAAAGCTGACAGCATTCCTTATCCCGAACTCAGGTTATGATTCTGGTAACAGGTGCATCAGGCATTGTTGGGTCACAAGTAGTAAGAGCATTGGTTAATGATCTAAAAAAAGTACGAACAACAAAAAGGAGGAGGAGTGATACTTCGTGGACAGACGACATTAACCACAAAGTGGAATGGATAGAAGCTGATTTATTAGATTTATATGCTCTTGAAAAAGCTTTTGAGGGAGTTACACATGTTGTGCATTGTGCAGCCGTAGTATCTTTCGATAATAACAATGATGACTATATGCATAAAGTTAACATTGAGGGAACTAAAAACATATTGACATTATGTCAAGAATTCAATATTCAAAAACTAGTTTACATTAGTTCAGTGGCTGCTTTAGGGAGGCCTTCAAAAGCCGAAACCATTTCAGAAGAAACTAAGTGGGAGCCTTCTAATTTGAACACAGCTTATGCAAATTCTAAATATTTGGCAGAGCTTGAAGTATGGAGAGCTCAAGAAGAAGGACTGCCAACTGCTATTCTTAACCCTTCAGTAATTATAGGCCCGGGAAATTGGAATAGCTCCAGTTTAAATTTATTTAAACATGTAAAAAAAGGCAGCTCACTATACCCCGTTGGGGGTCTAAATTATGTAGATGTAAGAGATGTTGCCGTAATAACAAAAAACCTTCTATTTAATAATATTCAAGGAGAGCGCTACATTCTAAATGCAGGATTAATCTCCTACAAAACATTTTTTGAGTTGGTAGCCAAAGGGTTGAATAAAAAAGCTCCATCATTTAAAATTAATCCTGCACTCGCTACTTTTGTGGCTTCAATTTTGAGAATTGTTCGTTTTTTAACTGGTTTTAAAACCAGCATCACAAAAGAAGCAGTAAAACTCAGCCAGTTAAATGTTTTATTTTCTGCAAAAAAGATTGAAATAGATTTTAAATACCAATTTAAATCTGTTGAAGAATCTATAAGTTGGACCTGCAAACAATTAGAAAACAAACAACTCGATCCTTAATAATATTTGTATATTTAGTCGTTTGAAACGTATTGCCAATGGCAAAAAATTATAAAAAAAAGACAGAAAATAAGATAGTAAAACTGTTCGAAGAACACGTGAGAAATAAGACTAGTTTCTTGTTCGAAATAGAACAGTTTGAAGAAATTATTAACTTTTACTCTGTACATAACGAATTAAAAAAAGCATTATCTGCTTGCCAGGCAGCTGAATATCAATTTCCTTACTCAATTGATATATTAATATTAAAAGCCCAAACACTTTCTGGCCTTGACCAAGATGAAGAAGCACTTACTACGCTTGAACTTGCTGAAAACTTACAACCAAACGAGCCCGAGATATTTATGTTAAGAGGCTCTATTTATTCCATTATAGGAGAATTTGATAAGGCCATAGAGGAATACGAAAAAGCCATTGACTTGGCCGATTATAAAGACGAAGTATATCATCATTTAGGCTTGGTTTACCAAGACATGGAAAACTATGAAAAGGCAATTGAATACTTAAAGAAATCGATTTCCATAAATATTAGAAATGAAAATGCCCTATACGATTTAGCATACTGTTTAGATGTTACAGATCGTAAAGAAGAGAGCATTACCTTCTATACCAAATTTATTGACGAAGACCCTTATTCCTCTTTGGCTTGGTATAATTTGGGGATTTTGTATGTAAAAATGTCGCAACTAAAGAATGCCATCAAAGCTTTTGATTATGCAGTTGTTATCGATGACGATTTTGCTTCAGCTCATTTTAATTTAGGAAATGCCTACCTGCAAAACGAACAATATCAAGAAGCGCTAAATTCATTTGTCCGCACTATGGACATTGAAGGCCCTGGGGCAGAATTATATTACTTAATTGCAACAGCTTATCAACATATTGAAGAGTTTGAACTTGGTTTAAAATATCATCAAAAATCGAGTAAGCTGGATTCTCTTTACCATGAACCAATATTTGGAGCAGGTATTTGCCTTGGCAAACTTGATCGATGGTACGAAGCTGTCCATTTTTTTAATAAGGCACTAAAAATAAATACTGAAAATGCCCTCTATTGGAGGTTTATGGCTGAAGCTGATTATAAAGTTGGAAACCTTGTTTCAAGCTTAGATGCATACGAGGAGTCTGCAATGCTCAACCCAATGGATTATCAAACATGGATTGATTGGTCATTTTTAGTGTATGAACAAGGCGATATTTCTAAGGCTATCCGATTAATAGAAAGAGGGTTAGAAGAATTGCCCGAAACAGCAGAATTACAATACCGTATAACAGCATATTTTTTAGCGAATGGAATGCATAAAGATGGGCTGAAATCTCTTGAAAATGCATTAGTTTTGGACTTTGAAAAGCACATTGAATTGCTTGAATTTTTTGATGATATAAAAATGCAAAAAGCGCTTTTCAAAATTATTGAAAAACATCGTAAAGAGAATTTATAATGAATTACATATTACAGGATATTCCTGAACGCACACAGAAGCCTCGCCAGTCTGGATTTACCATGGCCATGGATAAAGGGCTTAGCTGTAGAGAGGTCGAAGATTTTTTAAGCACATCAGCAGACCACACCGATATTGTTAAACTTGGTTGGGGTACCTCATTTGTTACACCCAAATTAAAAGAGAAACTAAAAATTTACAAAGACGCGGGTATGCCTACCTACTTTGGAGGCACTTTATTCGAAGCATTCGTAATCAGAAATCAGTTTGACGACTATAGAAAAATACTTGACAAGTATGAAATGCCATTTGCAGAAGTTTCTGATGGCTCCATTGAGTTAGATCATGATTTAAAATGTGAGTATATCAGAAAGCTCTCGGATCAAGTAACCGTACTTTCTGAAGTTGGCTCTAAGGATGTTGAAAAAATTATTCCTCCTTATAAGTGGATTAATTTAATGCAGGCAGAACTGGATGCAGGAGCTTGGAAAGTAATTGGCGAAGCTCGCGAAGGTGGAAATGTTGGGTTGTTTAGATCAACTGGTGAAGTAAGATCGGGTTTAGTGGAAGAAATTTTAACTAAAATCCCTTTTGAAAAAATAATTTGGGAAGCCCCAATAAAAGCACAACAAGTCTGGTTTATAAAGCTTCTTGGCACCAATGTAAACTTAGGAAATATTGCCCCTAATGAAGTAATTCCTTTGGAAACCATTCGAATAGGATTACGGGGAGATACTTTCATGGATTTCCTTCCTGAAGATAAAAAGCAGTAATCTACATGCGCTCATTAAAAGATTACCTCCTCCTATTTGCTAAAGGGTTAGCAATGGGAGGAGCTGATGTAGTTCCTGGAGTTTCTGGTGGAACTATTGCTTTTATTAGTGGTATCTACGAAGAACTCATCGACTCAATTAAAGCTGTAAATACTGATTCGTTAAAGGTTCTTTTAAAGGGAGAGTTTAAAGAGTTTTGGCAACAAATAAATGGCAATTTTTTAATCGTTCTTTTTACAGGTATTGCCATAAGTTTAGCATCATTGGCAAGACTAATGACCTATTTAATGGAGCACAACCCAATACAACTTTGGTCGTTCTTTCTAGGATTAATTCTTATTTCATCTATTGTTATTTTAAGGCAAATTAAAAAGTGGTCGTTTGGAGTTGTTATTGCTGGAATTATTGGAATTATAGCATCCTACTACCTTACAGGCATGTCTCCTTCCCAAACGAGCGATAGCTATTGGATGATATTTTTAAGTGGAGCTATTGCCATTTGTGCCATGATCTTACCTGGCATTTCTGGTGCATTTATTTTGCTAATACTCGGCAAGTATCAGTTAGTTGTAGGTGCACTAGGAAACCTTGATTATGGTATAATTGCTGTTTTTATAGCAGGTTGTGGGGTTGGGATTCTACTTTTTGTAAGGTTAATCTCTTGGTTACTCCATAAATATCATGACTTTGCTGTAGCAGTACTTGCTGGTTTTATGATGGGCTCACTCAATAAAATTTGGCCTTGGAAGGAGGATATTGCATTTGATATTAACAGACACGGTGAACAATATGCTACTATTCAAAAAAACATTACTCCAAATCAATTTTTAGAAATTTCTGGAGAACCTCCTCTAATAATGCAAGCCATTCTATTTATGGCCATTGGTTTTTTTATTGTAGTGGTAGTTGAGAAAATTGCCTTAAGCTTAAAAAAATAAAAATATGCCAAGCCATTTTGGACTTATCGGCTACCCACTAGGGCATTCTTTTTCTAAAAAGTATTTTGAAGATAAATTTAAAAAATCTGGTTCGCTTGACACCTATAACCTTTTTGAAACAGAAGCCGCCCATTCAGTCAAGGCTTTAATAAAGGATAATAATTTAAAAGGGATTAACGTCACTATTCCACACAAGCAAGCAGTTATACCATTGCTCGATAACCTTGACAGGTCTGCTCAATTGGTAGGCGCTGTAAATGTTATTAAAAACGATGGTGGATTTTTAACAGGTTTTAACACAGACTACCCTGCTTTTAGAGCAAGCTTAAAATCTTGGCTAGATAATACAAATATAAAAGCATTGGTTTTGGGAACAGGAGGAGCTAGTAAAGCAGTAATTGCAGCTTTGAATGATTTAAAGATTCCTTTCCAACAAGTATCTAGAACAAAATCAGCTAAAACAATAACATATCAAGAGTTGTTGAAGAATTCAGATTGGATTATAGAGCACAACCTAATAATAAATACCACACCTGTTGGAATGACTCCAAATACTGACGAAGCCCCTGAGCTTCCCTATAACTTGTTAACACCATCTCATTATTTATACGACCTAGTGTATAATCCTGAAGAAACTGTTTTCTTACAAAAAGGAAACAACATTGGAGCCAAAGGGAAGAATGGGTTAGAAATGCTACATTTACAAGCAGAATTAGCGTGGGATATATGGAACACATAGGCTATTTTTGACGACTTATGCCATTTGAACTAACAAGCAATTTTGAACCCACAGGAGACCAACCTCAAGCAATCATTGAGTTAGTCGATGGAATTAATCGTGATGATAAAGCACAAACCTTACTCGGTGTTACTGGCTCTGGTAAAACGTTTACTGTTGCCAATGTAATTCAACAAGTTCAGAAGCCAACCCTCATTTTAAGTCATAATAAGACTTTAGCCGCCCAACTTTATGGTGAGTTTAAACAGTTTTTCCCTGATAATGCAGTAGAGTATTTTATCTCGTACTACGATTATTACCAACCCGAAGCTTTTATTCCAACCTCAGGTCTTTACATCGAAAAAGACCTTTCTATAAACGAAGAAATTGAGAAATTAAGGCTGCATACCACATCTAGTCTCTTAAGCGGAAGAAAAGACATTATTGTAGTGGCATCAGTATCATGTATTTATGGTATTGGCAACCCAGAGGAGTTTGGCAGTAATGTTATTGAACTTAAAGTAGGTCAGAAAATAGCTCGAAATAGCCTACTTTACTCTTTTGTTGACATCCTCTACAGTCGTACCGAAGTAGAATTTAAACGAGGTACTTTTCGTGTAAAAGGAGATACCATTGATCTATTTGTTGCCTATGGAGATTTTGCCTTTCGCATCGTGTTTTTTGGTGATGAAATAGAAGAACTCCAAACCATTGACCCTCTAACAGGTAAACGAATTACCCAAGAAACAAGCATTATCATTTATCCTGCTAACCTGTTTGTTACAGATAGAGATTCTTTGCCTGGCATCATCAATCAAATTCAGGATGATATGATGGCACAGATAGCATATTTTGAAGAAGAGGGCAAAATGCTTGAAGCCAAAAGGCTTAAAGAGCGAACCGAATTTGATATTGAAATGATGCGAGAATTGGGCTATTGCCCCGGTGTAGAAAATTACTCTCGCTACTTTGATAAACGAGAAGCGGGAGCAAGGCCATTTTGCCTACTCGATTATTTTCCCAAAGATTACCTGATGGTGATAGATGAAAGCCACGCTACCCTACCACAGGTTAGAGCTATGTGGGGAGGAGATAGAAGCAGAAAAGTTAACTTAGTTGATTATGGCTTTAGAGTACCTGCCGCTTTAGACAACCGACCTCTTACATTTAATGAGTTTCAATCCCTTCAAAACCAAACTATTTATGTAAGTGCCACACCAGCCGATTTTGAACTAGAAGCATCGGATGGTGTGGTGGTTGAGCAACTTATTCGCCCCACAGGTTTACTCGACCCAGAAATTGATGTACGGCCAAGTATTAACCAAATAGATGATTTATTGGATGAAGTGGATAAACGAGTGGAGCTTAAAGAGCGTGTACTTATTACCACGTTAACAAAAAGGATGGCCGAGGAACTTACCAAGTTTTTGAGTAGGGCTAGCGTTAAATGCAGGTATATTCATTCAGAAGTAGATACGCTGGAACGAGTTGAAATTTTAAGAGAGTTAAGGCTTGGCGTATTCGATGTGCTGGTTGGTGTTAACCTTTTACGAGAAGGACTTGATTTACCGGAAGTGTCTTTAGTAGCCATTTTAGATGCTGATAAAGAAGGGTTTTTGAGAAATGTTCGATCTTTAGTGCAAACCATAGGTAGAGCGGCAAGAAACTCAAACGGTAGAGTAATTATGTATGCCGATAAAATCACCAAGTCGATGCAAATTTCGATTGATGAGACTAATCGAAGAAGAAAAATCCAAACAGATTACAACCTCAAGCATGGCATTACACCAACTACTGTAATAAAATCAAAAGAAGCTATCCAAAGCTTATCTAAAACTCCAGATGATAGAAAATATTATGTAGAGCCTGAGCAAACCTCTTTAGCGGCCGACCCAGTAATGGCTTATATGACCAAGCCGGAAATTGAAAAACAAATAAAGCGCACTCAAAAAAATATGGAAAAAGCCGCCAAAGAGTTAGACTTTATTATAGCTGCCAAATTTAGGGATGAGTTAGCAGAACTAAAAAAGATGTTGGAAGGGGTGGCTAAAATATAACGTCATTCCTGTTAAAACCAGATCAGATTCCTGCCTACGCAGGAATGACGTTATACTATTTACTTTCCTAAGGCAAATCTTCTAGAAACCTCATCCCAATTTACCACATTCCAAAATGCAGAAATATAATCAGGTCTTCTGTTTTGGTAATTAAGGTAATAGGCATGCTCCCACACATCTAATCCTAAAATAGGAGTTCCTCCACAAGCCACACCGGGCATCAATGTATTATCTTGATTAGCAGTAGAACAAACTTCTACCTTGCCTCCTTTGTGTACGCAAAGCCAAGCCCAACCAGAACCAAAACGTGTAGCCGCAGCTTTTTCAAATTCAGTTTTAAAAGCATCAAAAGAGCCATAGGCTTCATTAATTGCTGTAGCTAAATCACCTATTGGTTCTCCGCCACCTGTTGGCGACATTACCTTCCAAAATAGCGAGTGATTGTAAAAACCTCCTCCATTATTTCTAACAGCAGCATTATCTGCCATATTCTGAAAAATTTCTTCTATGCCCATGTCTGCCATCGGGGTTCCTTCAATCGCATCATTTAACTTACTTGTATAAGCTGCGTGGTGCTTGGTGTGGTGTATTTCCATGGTACGAGCATCAATATGTGGTTCTAGTGCATCGTATGCGTAGGGTAACTGTGGTAATTCAAATGCCATAATATTTGTGTTTTTAGTTTAACATAGTATGTATCAAATATAAACATTGAAATGGTAACTAGCTAATAGAAAAGGGGACGGATTGTCAAAACATATTTGCGAAGTTGTAATGCTTCTATTGTATATTTGATAGAAACAAACATAGCTAATTGAATGAAGCTTGAAGATAAAGTTGATCAACTTACTGATTTGTTATCCGAACTAACACCAGCTGTTGATTCTTTGATTGCGAGTCAGAGAAAAACTGATAAGCATATTAATGAGCTTGTCGATTCTCAAACAAAAATAAATCTAGTATTAGGTAAACTTGTCGATTCTCAAGATAAAACAAATTTAGTTTTAAATAAACTTGTCGGTTCTCAAGATAAAACAAATTTGATTATGAACGAACTTGGACAATCGAATATGAGATTGGTTGGAGCAATGGATAAACTCACCCAAAAGATAGATAAAGTAGATGATTTTGAAATTCGACTTAAAAAAATTGAAAATAATCCGAGCTAAAATTATTTTCTCAATTTTTTAAAAAAATCTGTAACCAAATTTCCGCACTGCTCGCTGAGTACCCCTTCCTCCAATATTGTTTTAGGATGAAGCACCTTTTCTTGAGGACTAGATAATCTTATGTAGCCTCTTTTCTCATCATTGGCTCCAATTACTACTTTGCCAATTTGCGACCAATACAAGGCTCCGGCACACATAGTGCAAGGTTCTAGGGTTACATATAACGTACAATCGGGCAGGTATTTTGCACCAAAATAATCAAAAGCTGAAGTAAGAGCTAAAATTTCTGCATGAGCGGTAGAGTCAGTTAACATCTCGGTTTGGTTGTGGGCTTTGGCAATAATTTTACCATTGCTGACTATAATAGCTCCAACCGGAACTTCATGTTGTTCATAAGCTATTTCGGCCTGCTTATAGGCCTCATTCATAAAATATTCGTCCGAACCAAATTTGTATTCCACCTTTAGCTTTTCAGTTTAATTTGACTCATCATTTGTTGGGCAGTTGCTTGCCATTTTTCTTGAAGTGGTTTATCGCAACTAAAATTAAATATATAGCTCGTGCCTCCTGTTAACCCATACATTAAATAGGTGTATTTCCGAACAGTATCTTGGTAATCATTTTCAGGATATACTAACGAATTAAACTCAAAAAAAACAAACTGATGTCCATTTACTTCTTTAATTCCCTTATCAATAAAAGTTACTTTATCATACAGCTCCATTAAGCTAGCTTCATAAAACTCACCCATCATGGCAAGGTCTTTTTCTTGCCATTGCGTAAAAGAGCGGTTGACACCAAAATCGACCAATCTACTTTCATCCGTATATAAAGCCAAGGGCACTCGGTACGATTGGTACCTAATTCCCATATCCTCTTTTGTCATAGGCGAAAAGCTTTCTGGAATGTAAACAGTTACTTCATTATTCAACTTCACTTTTACAAGATCATCAGAAGTGAAGCTTAAAAAAGCCAATGTAAACAATATTAAGATCGATTTTTGCATAGGATTAATTGATTTAGGATACAAATCTAATTCAAGCTAGTATTTATTCTACATAACGATAGATCAAATACATTATTTTAATCAGAATCTCTCTTAACTTTGCGGTTGCTAAAAAAGAGGAATATGTTCAGATCTCATAACTGTGGAGAATTAAGGATTTCAAATGCAGGTACATCTGCTACTTTGTGTGGGTGGGTACAACGCATTCGCGATAAAGGAGGAATGGTATGGGTCGATTTGCGAGATCGATATGGTATTACTCAATTAGTATTTGAAGAAGGAAAATCAAGTGTAGAATTATTAGATGCTGCTAAAAAACTAGGGAGAGAGTTCGTTGTTCAAACTACGGGGCAAGTAGCAGAGCGTTATGCTAAAAACGATAAGTTAGACACAGGCGATATTGAAATCATAGTTGAATCATTAGATATTCTTAACGCCTCAAAAGTGCCCCCTTTTTTAATTGAAGATGAAACCGATGGAGGAGACGATCTTCGAATGAAATACCGCTACCTCGATTTACGTAGAAACCCTGTTAGAAATGCCTTGCAATTGCGTCATAAAATGATGCAAAAAACAAGGCAATATATGGATCAGCAAGATTTTTTAGAGGTGGAAACACCTGTACTCATAAAATCTACACCTGAGGGCGCACGCGATTTTGTGGTGCCTTCTCGCATGAATCCGGGTGAGTTTTATGCGCTGCCTCAATCGCCACAAACCTTTAAGCAACTGTTAATGGTAAGTGGGGTTGATAAGTATTTTCAGATTGTAAAATGCTTTAGAGATGAAGATTTACGAGCCGATCGCCAGCCAGAGTTTACCCAAATTGACTGCGAAATGTCTTTTGTAGAACAAAAAGACATCTTAAATACATTTGAAGGCTTGGTGAGATTCTTATTTAAGGAAGTAAAAGATATTGAGATTGCTGACATCCCACAGATGGATTATGCCGATGCCATGCGCTTATATGGTAATGACAAACCCGACATTAGGTTTGATATGCAGTTTGTTGAGTTAAATGATGTAGTCAAAGGGAATGGATTCTCCATTTTTGATGAGGCTGAACTTATTGTTGGTATTAAAGCAGAAGGTGCTGCAACTTATACCCGTAAACAGTTAGATGCACTCACTGATTTTGTTAGAAAACCGCAAGTTGGAGCCAAGGGCTTGGTCTATGTAAAGTGCAATGAAGATGGCTCGTTCAAATCATCTGTAGATAAATTTTATTCACAAGAAGACCTTAAAACATGGGCAGATAAAATGGAAGCCAAGCCTAGCGACTTATTGCTTATTATGAGTGGCGATACAAATTCTACTCGATCTGCACTAAGCGTACTTCGTTTACACATGGGAGATGAGTTAGGCTTGAAAAACCCTGAAGAGTTTAAATTGCTTTGGGTAATTGATTTTCCATTATTGGAATGGGACGAAGACACCCAGCGTTTCCATGCGATGCATCACCCGTTTACATCGCCTCAAAAAGCGGATATACCATTGCTAGATACTGACCCAGGTGCCGTAAGAGCCAATGCGTATGATTTGGTAATTAATGGCGTTGAAGTTGGTGGCGGTTCTATCAGAATCCACGATAGAGAAACGCAAGCCTTAATGTTTAAGCATCTTGGCTTTACCAAAGAAGAAGCGCAAGCACAGTTTGGCTTTTTAATGGAAGCTTTTGAATATGGGGCTCCACCTCACGGTGGAATTGCTTTCGGGTTTGACCGACTTTGTAGTTTATTCGGAGGTTCCGACTCTATTAGAGATTATATTGCATTCCCCAAAAACAATTCAGGAAGAGATGTAATGATAGATTCTCCTTCGCCTATTTCAAATGAGCAATTAGATGAGCTAGAGATTAAATTATCTCGCTAGACCTACAGCATGTATTAAGTTGTATTTTTGTCCAATTTTCAGCCTCTAATCTATTTTTGAAAACCTTCACTCCAATAGAGTGAGATGCTACAGCAAATTTTAGCCTTTTTGCTAAATTTTCAATAATTAAATCATCTTTTACAACATAACACAAACAGCATAAGCCACTCTTTTTAGCTATTGGAAATCCCTCTCCACCTAAATAGTCTAGCACTTTAGCAAAGGATCCAAAAACTCGACTTAAGTCCACTATTGATCCTCTCACTTCATTGGTAGAATAAAACTTAGCTACCTCTTTAAGGTGTATTAGAGCCAATTCAATATCGACTCTACCTACATATTCAGAAACAAGTGTTTTCTCCTCCACATGAAACACCGTAGTTGCAATTTTATTTTTTGTAACTGTAACAATCATAAAGTTAAAAATAGTGAAATATTTCTCCACATAGTAAAATATTAATGTTTAAACTATTATATAACTAAAATATAATTTACTGTTAACTTGAGCCCCTTGGAGACCAAGGGCTCATTGCATAGAAATCCTCCCTTTCACAGAAATTCTAAAGATTACTTTTTAGGCTGAGTTATTGATGAATAGTTCAGGTTAGAGGGTTTTCCTGGCTCAAAAGAAAATCTATGGGGGCTAGTATATTTGAGTTATGGAAAAGGATGTATTAAAAGAGCTTGTTAAGTTTCAATTTCCAATAGGCGTGTTGGATTATTTTGAATTGGTATCCGTGAAACAGGAAGGGGATAAATTACTTC
>JAMOMJ010000355.1 GCA_027067135.1 Cyclobacteriaceae bacterium | reverse complement strand
AGGAATACTGTCAGCTTTAAGTGAAAATTTCATAAACAACTCAAATTTATGTAGGACTAACGAGTTAATTCAAAGAAATTTGAGGAAGTTTAGGGAAATTTCACTAAAGCCCTAAGGGAAAATATCTGGCAGGCAATCTTTTAGAAATAACCCCGATGACTATCGGGGTTATTTCCAAAATCTCACCTACTATCTTATTTTCTGACAGCACTCCTTAGGTCGAACTCAGGTTTGTAGCAAAGGGATTTGAATCTCCTGAATAATTTCAAAACATTAACTTTTTAACGTTTAATTATCCATTCTAAATTTTGGTATATTTATACCAATAATTATAGTTTAAAAGATTTTATTTGATGCTTTTTATTCATATTGTTGCTAAGGCTTTTATTGGATATGTGCAATAAAGCATCTTTTTAGTTAACCAGTTATTAAATGGCAAATAGTTCTCAAAATGATGTTGAAGATTGGTTAAGTTTTTTAGAAGGTAATGAAACCTCATTTATAAAAATATACGAAAAATACTATCAAGACTTGTTTCGTTTCGGAATGAGAATTAGTTATGATAGTGATTTAACCAAAGATTGTATTCAGGACATGTTTAGCAACCTTTGGAATAAGCGCAACACTTTAACCGAAGTGCAGTATGTAAAGGCTTATTTATTTAAGTATGTTTCTCGGTTACTAAATAATCAAATTCAAAAAAATATTAAGAGCAAAATTAAGGCTAAAGAACTCCTACAACATGCCGAATTAATCTTTGATTTTGAATCTAATTTAATATCGGAAACCTCGCAGTTTGAAAAATCGAAAAATTTGCATGAGGCATTAACAAAACTTACCAAACGCCAGCGCGAAATAATTAAATTAAAATTCTTCGAAGGGTTTGATTATGAGGAAATTATAGAAATTACTGGTCTCAAACAAAAAACGATATATAACATTGCACACGAAGCAATAAATGCACTAAAGAAAACGATATTATTTGTCTTCGTTTTAACAATTAATACTTTATGATTTTTCTCCATATAAAACAGGGAAAAAGAATAACTCATACCCACTTATAGTTAAATAATAATTAAATGAATTATAAATTATTCAGTGTTGAAGACTTTGTTTTAGATGAGTCCTTTCAATCATTTGTTTATAAAACTGATGATAAGTCTGTATCATTTTGGCTTAATTGGATAGAAGAAAATCCTGAAAAAAGGAATCTTGTTGACGAAGCAAGCTATATTTTGAGGTCTATTTTGGCCGAAAAGCATCAGTTAAGCACTGCCGAATTAAAAAGCGAATCAGAAAAAATTAGGGCAGTAATTAAAGAAAATAAGCCTAAAAGCAAACAAGTTTTATTGCCGCACATAGCAAAGTATAACTGGAAACTGCTAGCAGGAGTTGCTGCCACCATACTTTTATTTCTTTCCATAGGTCTTTTTCAAGTATTCAATGTTGCCCCTAATCAGGTAGCCTATATTGTAAAAGAAACTAAAAAAGGGCAAAAATTACTTGTTCAGTTAGCCGATGGTTCCACTATAAACCTTAATGCCGAAAGCAGTATTAAATATCCCGTACAATTTAACAAAAATATACGCGAAGTTTATATAGAAGGAGAAGCCTTTTTTACGGTAGTAAAGGATAAAAGCAAGCCATTCGTGGTTCACGCTGATAATATAACAACCACAGTGCTTGGCACTTCTTTTAATATATCTGCTTACAAAAACGAACATAACATACTAATAGCTTTAGTAACAGGTAAAGTGTTGGTAGAAGATGCTGAGAGCAATAAAATGGTTTTAACACCAGGCTTAATGGCGAGTTATAATAAAGAAATTAAAAAAGGATTTGAAAAATCTACTTTCAATTTTAATGAAGTAATAGGGTGGAAAGATGGCATTTTAAGCTTTAAAGAAGCAACACTTGCACAAGTATTTACAAACCTCGAAAGATGGTATGGTGTAACCATTACAGTTGATAAAACAATAGACTTAGAAGGAAAGTACATAGGGAGTTTTCAAAACGAGCCTTTGTCCAATATTTTAGATGCCTTTAGTATGGTTGAAAACTATAAATATAAAATAGTAGAAAAAAATGTTACAATCACTAAAAAGTAGATTATGAAAACATAACAAAAAAGCCAGGGTATAAATACCACTGGCTCGGTTCTTTAGGTTACCCGCATTTTGACGGATTTAGGTAGCCCATCAATAAATGAAATTTTTCACTAATGATAATCAAAATTATGAAAATTAAACTATTACAGCAAATTGTGAAAATGTCAAGATTGCTTTTTTTTCTAACCATTGTTCAGTGCGCAAGTTTTTCGTTAATTTTCGCATCAAACGGCCATGGGCAAAATAATGCAAGCTTAAAAGACATCGAACTTCAGTTATCAAAATCAAAGTATAAGATTTTAGATGTTTTTGCAGAAATTGAGAAGCAGTCAGACCTACGGTTTTTAATTAAATCCGAATTGGTTAGCTCCGAGGCTACCATAACCATAAAATCTAAAAATCAAACAGTATGGGGGGTACTAACACATATTTCTAAAGCAACTAATTTGCAATTTAAAAGAGTAGGTAACACAGTTGTTGTACTGGTAAAATCCTCTAAATTAGTAAAAGCAGTAATTGATGAAGCTGAAATTACCCTAACTGGAACAATAACAGATGAAAATGGCATAGGCCTGCCTGGTGTTAATGTGTTAGTTGAAAACTCTACTCTTGGTACCGTAACCGATGTTGATGGTAAATATACGTTATCGGTTCCTGAAAACGCTGTTATTCAGTTTAGCTACATAGGGTACATAACGCAGACAATACCCCTTAATGGCCAAACAGTTATAAATATTAGTATGACCCCCGACTTGCAACAATTGGAAGAGATTGTTGTACTAAGCTACGGAACCGTAAAAAGAAGTGAACTTACCAGTGCTGTGGCTAAAGTAGATAGTAAAGAAATATCGCAAGCAACTGTTAGAACAATAGGAGAAGCTTTGCAGGGGCGAGCCGCAGGTGTAAATGTAACAGCAGTCAGTGGCGAACCAGGAGCAGGATTGGTTATTAATATTAGAGGAGCAAGCACACTTAACAGCGGGCAGGATGTTCTATACGTAGTAGATGGTTTTCCGGTAAACAGAATAGACGATGTTAACCCAAGCGATGTAGCTTCTATTGAAATACTTAAAGATGCTTCGGCCACAGCAATTTATGGCTCCAGGGCAGCAAACGGTGTAATCCTTATAACCACAAAAACAGGGCAGTCCGAAAAAATACAGGTAACCTTTGATAGCAAAGTAAGCTTACAGGAAGTTTCTAACATTATCAACATGAATAATGCAACCAATTATGCACGGGCAAGAAACCGGGCTTTGGTTAACTCAGGCTTAACTCCACAGTGGAGCGAAGAAGAGATTTCGTATATGGGAGAAGGCACTAATTGGTTCGATGAAATTATAAGAGAAGGAAGGTTAAACGACCACACCATTTCTGTAAATGGCAAATCAGGCAATTATAATTTCTATTCAAGCTTTAACTATTTTAAACACGAAGGCATAGTTAAAAACTCTAATTTTGAGCGGTTTGTTTTTAGGATTAACCAGAGCCTTGACATCAACAAGTATGTAAAAGTGGGCAACAACTTTAATATTTCCAGCTCAAAAGCCCGCTATATTGCCGACCGTAGCTTACCCAGGGGTATAATTTACGAAGCTATGATTGTAGATCCGCTAACCCCCGCCCGCTATGTTAGAGAAGAGGATGATACCGACCCATTTGGCAAAATTAAAGGTAATGAATACAGCCAATATGGTGGCCCTTTAACCGATAACTGGAACCCATTGGCACATTTAGCCAGGCAGCAAACAACCAATAGAGGCCTTAGAATATTTGGGAATGCCTATATTGAAGTAGAACCAATAGAAGGATTGATTTTTAAATCTGACTTAGGCATTGATATGCGAAGAAATGAGGATACAGGCTTTAATCCATTATTTTTTATAAAAATTAACGAGTCAGATGAAATAGGTCAGGTGTCAAAAGATAACTCTACAGCAAATAATTATGTGTGGACAAACACCATATCCTATAATAAAGAATTTGGCAGCCTTAAATTAACTTCGGTAGTAGGTACTGTAGCCGAAAAATACAATAACAGATGGCATGGCGTTACAAGGCAGGGCTTAACCAGCAACAACCCTACATTTCAATATTTATCTACCGCAGAAGGTGTTTCATCTTCGTATGGAGGCGAATCTAACAGTGCCTTAAACTCGTATTTTGGTAGGGCTATTTTAAACTATAACGACAAGTACATGCTTTCTACCAGTGTGCGAGCCGATGGGTCATCCAAATTTGCCGATGGCAATAAATGGGGCGTTTTTCCAGCCATTTCTGTAGGTTGGAACCTAACCAACGAAACCTTTATGGAAAACGTAGCAGATACATGGCTGTCTTCGCTTAAAGTTAGAGTTGGCTGGGGAAAAATTGGCAATGCCTCTATTCCGGATGGCTCAACATTATCAACCGTTGGCCCTTATGCAAGTTTTTGGGGAGGCAATAACTACAGCTTTGGCACTACACCTGAACTGGCCATAGGTATTTCTCCACTGTCGCCAGGCAACGTAGCTCTTACATGGGAAACATCGGTTCAAACAAATTTTGGGTTAGATGTTTACCTGTTCGAAAACAAGTTAAGCCTTACAGCCGATTACTTTATAAAAAAAACCACCGACCTGCTTTTAGTTGAGCCGCTGCCCACCATTGGTGGTTACCAGCAAGCCCCGTGGTCTAACGCAGGCGAAATCCAAAATAAAGGATTCGAATTACTGGCTACTTATAAAGACCAGGTGGGCGATTTTGGATACAACCTTACAGCTACATTTGCCACTTTGCAAAATGAAATTATCAGCATAGGGCGAGGCGATTTTATTTCAAGTGGATCATATAATGGACTCGATGATGTAACCCGATCGCAAGTAGGGTCATCTATCGGGCAATTTTTCGGCTATCAGGTTGAAGGAATTTTTCAAAACAACGAAGAAATTAATGCACATAGCTTAAACGGCAACCTTATTCAGCCACTGGCCGAACCCGGAGATGTAAGATTTGCAGATTTAGACGGCAATGGAGTTATTGATAATGACGACAAAACATTTATTGGAAGCCCAATTCCCGATTTTTCGTATTCATTAAATGTTGGCTTAACCTATAAAAAATTCGATCTGAATGCTTTTTTTCAAGGAGTATATGGTAACGAAATTTTTAACGGAGTAAAAGTATTTACCAATTATGGAGATGGTGTAAAAAACCTGCAGGATGGAGTGCTGGATAAAGCATGGAATGGAGAAGGAACATCAAATACCCACCCGCGCCTGGTAGCTAACGACCTTAACCAAAACAGCAGGGTTTCGAGTTTATATGTAGAAGATGGCTCGTACCTAAGGTTAAGAAATGTGCAGTTAGGATATAACTTTTCTAAAACACTTATTCAAAAAATTGGAGCAACCAACCTAAGGGTTTATGCTTCTGTTCAAAACCTGTTTACATTAACAAATTATACAGGTATAGATCCGGAACTGGCAAGTTACTCACCTCTGAGTACCGGTATTGATTATACAGTTTATCCGAAAGCCAGAACGTATGCACTGGGAGTAAACCTTACATTTTAACGACTTTTAAAGAAATTGACTATGAAAACTATAATCAGATACAATTTACTACTAGTCCTGATGATGATTTCCGGGGCTTGTACCGATCGTTTTTTAGACGAAGAAATATTGGGTACAGAAACACTGGATAGTTTCTACTCATCAGAAGAAAATGCAACAAAAGGGGTAAACGCCTTATATGCTCGCTTAAAAATACATGGCAACAGAATGCTATTTGGCGATATTATGTCCGATGATGCCTGGAAAGGCGGGGAAAACAATGCTGATTTTCAAAGCTGGTATGATTTGTTGATTTTTAATATCGACCCCTTTAATGGCACTACTACAGGTATGTGGATTGACAGCTATAACCTTATTTACGAGGCAAATGTAGCCATTCTTAGAATCCCTGCCATTGATATGAATGAAGATACAAAAAACAGGCTTGTAGCCGAAGCCAGGGCATTACGGGCATTTAGCTACCTTGAGCTGGTAAGACTATATGGAGGAGTGCCTCTGATAACCGAACCTTTAACACCGGATAAATTAAATATTCCCAGAAATTCTGCCGAAGAAGTATTTACCTTTATTGAAAACGAGTTTTTGGCAGTATCAGAAATACTACCCTCTACCTATCCTGCAAACGAACATGGCAGGTTAACCAAAGATGCTGCCTTAGGCCTTTTGGCCAGAATACACCTGTTTCAGGGTGAGTTTACCGAAGTAGAGAAATATACTAAAATGATTATTGACAGGGGTATTTATTTTTTTCACCCGGAAGGCTTTAACGGAAACTGGGGACTTGAAAACTATGCCGGTAACCCGGAGTTTATTTTTGAAGTAAAATCGTTTGGGTTTGAAGGGTTTGATATACAATCTACCCGCTCGTTGCTGGCTGTACAAACTGGTATCAGGGGCAGCGATACAGGCTGGTCATTCGATATTCCTACACAAGATTTATACGATGCCTATGAAGATGGCGACCCAAGAAGGGAATTTACCATAGGTAAAGATGGAGACATATACGACAATGAAGATGTTTTAGTTATTGATTCCAGTATTCCTGCCTATGGTACAGATGGCGACCCTTACGCCTGTATTAAATGGTACGAAACAAAATCAAAACGCAAAAACCCTAAAGACATAGACCACTATATGTCTAAAAGTTTTCCTATTTTAAGGTATGCCGATGTCGTATTAATGTATGCCGAAGCCCTTAACGAGAACGGGAATAGCGCCCAGGCTCTTATTGAACTAAATAGGATAAGAGAAAGAGCAAGAAATTCCGTTACACCGGCATCTGCAGTACCAGCTAATCTTAGCATTGCAGATCAGGGTGGGCTTAGAACAGCCATACTTAATGAAAGAAGGCTGGAGTTTGCCTTTGAATGGAATAGGTATTTTGATTTAATTAGAACAAAAACAGCAGGTACTGTTTTAAGAAATTTTGCTTCTAAATACAATACACCCAAAGGAGCCGCATTTGACGAAACCAAACACTACCTAATGCCAATTCCGGGTATTGATATAACCCGAACAGGGGGCATAATAGAGCAAAACCCCGGGTATTAATAGTAGCCAATACACGTATTGGATGCCACTAAGAATGGAGTATGTTTTTTATACCCTGTAAAAGGTGTTGTTAAACCGTTCAAACTCACTTCGATGTGTCTGAATGTATTCGAATTTTTAATACATTCAACACTCAAAAATTTAAGCGCATGAAATTGATTTTACAGAGCATTTTCTTATTTGGGATAGCCATAACCGGCTGTTCTAAAGTTAATGATAATAAGCAGGTAAACATTATACCTGAGCCTTTGGTTACAGAAAGTGCTGATGGTTATTTTACCTTACAACAGGTAAATACTATTTATTTAGATAGTTCAAGCCATAATGTTCAAAAAATAGCACAATACCTTATAGGCAGGTTAAGTAAACCTACGGGGGTGGATTTTGCAATCGAATACAAT
>JAMOMJ010000354.1 GCA_027067135.1 Cyclobacteriaceae bacterium | reverse complement strand
GTCCTATCGAGGATGTCGATTCAGATAAAGATAGATTCTATTATGCTCAGAAAGAATGGCGCGTAATGGGAAATTTATTTTATCGAGGAGAGGCTTTGAGTAGAAAGCTAACGGTGGAAGAGATGAGCACGATAGAGATTATTTCGCCTGAATTTTTTAACAAAGTACAGGAGTTCCCGACCGGGAAATATCGTAATATAGAACAATCCCTCCTGATTCCTAATATTGGTGGAAAACCTGTACGTGAAAAAATTGTCAAAGTCGTTACACCAAAGAGGCTTAAAGAAGAAGTCTTGCGTGTTTTAAAAGAAGCAAAGGTAGACCCAGAAGTAGTGGTTATTTGAGCTATGGATAAGTTATTCCCAACAAGGCGAGTTAACACTGGCCCACCTCCGCAGTGCTTGTTTTGTGCTAAAAAAGCCTAGCACAAAACAAACCCCACTACGGTGGTTAGGTTATTTGCGACGTTCAAACTGTAGGAAAACCCTGTAATTAAAAACTCGTAAGTTGGGCTAAATGTAGGTTGGGGTGAGGAACGAACCCCAGCATAGTCATGGTAAGGGTTACGACATGCCATTGGTATATGAATAAAGCTGTGTTTTGGATGTATACAACATTGGTAAATGACACTTTAAGTTATTGCTTAGCGGTTAATTGTTGGCTTGAGATGTTGGGGTTTACAAAAAACGTTCACCCCAACCTACGTGCTGGTGGTGACGGCGATCTTCGAAGGGCGTAATGCCGCTGAAGGGATTATTGATTATCTGGGTGTGTAGAGTTGCTGGTGGGTTAAGCCGGGCGGGCTGCATAGATTATGCACCAGCTTCGATATAAGCACCGTATTTGGGGTACCTGCTATGGATAGACCTACGATCGGTTCATTCAAAAAATCAAGCATCTTAAGCTTGTTATTTGTTCTTTCATTATTTTCCAGTGCCAGTGCTGGCGAACAGGTTGCTCACCCATACAATGATTACGGGATAACAACTAATAGTGTTAATTTAAGTGCGCAAGGTTTTTTTAACTCTTATATCAGCAAATCTCCAAAGGATAGAGAGAGGGCCGAACTGTATCTGCTTGGTGTAATGGATTCGGCAGAAGGAGAGCTATGGTGTGACTATAAAACCTTTAAAACAACTACATTGAGAGAACGTATTTTTGAAGGGTTTAAAAATATTGAAAAAAACAAACTGAGTAACCGAGCTTCTACTGTCATTAAGGAAATACTGAATCAACGCTATCCCTGTAGGAGGAAAAAGTGAAGCCGCATTATATTACTCTAAAGGAAAACCACTACTCCTCAGATCGAGTACATCCAAATTATATGTCTGGAGAAAATGTATACAAAGAAATTGGTTACGATATTGATGACTTGATGAAGCAAAACCCTGGGTATGAGAATACATGTGCCGTTAGAATGAGTCTCGCTTTAATAAAATCCGGAGTGCGTTTTTCTGGTCGATTAAAAATTAAGGACGGGCCTTACAAAGGGAAAATGATTGAGCCAGGAGCCAAGCTTTTGGCA
>JAMOMJ010000353.1 GCA_027067135.1 Cyclobacteriaceae bacterium | reverse complement strand
AAATAAGTTCCGCCAACTCAATTTCGGCCTCCGTACTTGCGCCAAAGCTAAACCCTTTGGCGATGGCTTGGTTTACGGCTTCCAGTACTTTTGGGTGACCATGGCCTAAAATCATTGGCCCATACGACTGTACTAAATCTACATACGTGTTACCATCTACATCAGTAACATAAGCCCCTTGGCCGTGATCTATAAAAATGGGTATGCCACCCACCGATTGAAAAGCACGAACGGGGCTGTTGACAGCTCCCACCATGTGATTTTGGCCTCTTTTATATAGTTCTTGTGATTTTGTTGTGTTCATTATTGTTATTTATCGTCACTCTGAGGGCTTTACCCGAAGAGTCTCATTTAATCAATTGAGATTCTTCAGTCGTACCTCCTTCTGAATGACGTTTTGTTTCAAATTATCTACTTAAAACCCTAGCCGCATCTTTTGCCCAATACGTAATAATTAAACTAGCCCCTGCTCTTTTCATCGACAATAGCGACTCCATCATAATACGTTCTTCATCAATCCAACCTTTGGCTGCTGCGGCTTTTACCATGGCATACTCACCGCTTACATTATAAGCAGCAATGGGCTTATCAAAACTATTTTTTAAGTCACGGATAATATCCAAATAAGAAAGCGCTGGCTTTACCATTAAAATATCGGCTCCTTCCATATCGTCATAGGTAGCTTCAAGCAGAGCTTCATTTCTATTTGCAGGATCCATTTGATAGGTACGCCTATCTCCAAACGCTGGGGCAGAATCTACAGCATCTCTAAAAGGGCCGTAAAAGGCAGAAGCATATTTTACAGAGTAAGCCATAATTGGCGTGTCTGCAAAATTATTATCATCTAAAACAGACCGTATGGCTTCTATGGTTCCATCCATCATGCCCGAAGGCGCAATCATATCGGCACCTGCTTTTACGTGCGAAAGCACTTGTTTTTGGATATTGGTTAGGGTGCTGTCGTTGTCAACATCATTATCTATGATAATTCCACAATGCCCGTGATCAGTGTATTCGCAAAAACATACATCGGTGATAACCGTGAGGCTCGGATAATTCTTTTTTATGAAGCGAATAGCCTCTTGCATAATTCCTTTATCGTTCCAGGTTTCTGTGCCTTCAGCATCTTTATGTGTTGGAATTCCAAAAAGTAAAACTGCTTGAATTTCAAGAGCAACTACCTCATCTAATTCTTTGGATATTCGATTTAGAGAAAATCGTTTAATTCCCGGCATGGAAACAATTTCTGTTTCTATGTTCTCTCCTTCTTCGATGAATAATGGATATATAAAATCCTCTACTTGTAGCTTAGTTTCTCGAACCAAGTTGCGTAATGAATTTGTTTTTCGAAGCCTTCGTGTTCTATTCATTTTCTATTGCTTTGAGTATTTCTGCCATTAATTCTTTGCCTCCATTATCTAACACGTTGTTCGCAAGGCTCTGTCCAAATGAATTATACTTATCTATACTAATTTCTTCCTCAATGAGCACATTTGTAGATCCGTCAAGTGAGTAAATACCTCCTTCAAAACTAATTAAATCATCTTTTATGGTTGCTTTTGCTCCAATTGGAGCTGTGCAACCTCCCTCCAATGTTTTCATAAAAGCTCTTTCTACTTCTACACAAATTTCTGTTGTCTTGTGATTAAGTAAGGCACAAGCTTGCAACGAGTCTTTATCTTCTTTTAGGGCTGTAATCATAATAGCTCCTTGCGCAGGAGATGGAATCATCCAGTCGAGTACTTTATGATTTTTAGGAAGTAAATCAATTCGTTCAAGGCCTGCCTTGGCAAAAATGGCTCCTTGCCAATCGTTATTCTCAAGCTTAGACAACCTCGTGTTTACATTGCCTCTTAAAGGAGCAATGCTATGGTTTTTATACCGAGCCAACCATTGTGCTTTTCGTCTTAGGCTACCTGTGGCTACTGTGGCAATGGAGTCTCTGTCTTTCATAAACTCATCACCTGCTTTAAGCACAATAACATCATGGTGTTCCCCTCTTTCGAGTACCGCAGCCTGGCTAATATCGGGGTGTAAATCAGTGGGTACATCTTTTAGCGAATGTACGGCAATGTCAATTTTGCCAGCCAACATAGCGTCATCCAAATTCTTTGTAAATAAGCCTACCGTTCCCAATTGATGCAAAGGCTTAGATAAGTCTTGATCTCCATGGCCATCCACTTTAACTAACTCGGTTGCAAACCCCTTTCCCTCTAATAATGCCTTTACTTTGTTTGCTTGCCAAAGGGCTAATTGACTGCTGCGAGTACCGATTCGTATTGTCTTACTCATACTACTTAACAAGTTCTTTCTCTTGAGGAGAAACGGGATCAATTTCGAATACTTTATACATTAAATCAATGCTTGCATTGGCATCCCCAGTATTTGAGCGAATATGCTTGGCAAATTGAGTGGTTATTTTTTGCACAATTCGAGAGGTTATTTTATCTACTTGGGCTTGCGAAAATTCGTCTCCATTTACCTTTTGAAGTCCTATTTCATTTAAACGAAGCTGATTCAAGGTATCCTTTAATGAGTTGATTGCGGGAGTAAATTTGCGAATATTAAGCCATTCTAAAAACTCGGCTTTATGTTTTGCAATAATCTCCTTTGCCTTTGGCACTTGCGCTTTACGGTTTTCAATGGTTCTATCTGTGATTTTTGAAAGCACATCTATTCCTATTAACGTAACATTTGAAAGCTCACTCACATGTTTATCAACATTACTCGGTAAGGACAAATCAAGGATTACGAGGTGTTGATCTTTCGAAATATGCCCCTGCCGAATTGTTGGAGTTGGGGAGCCTGTAGCTACAATTAGTACAGAACTTTTGGAGATGGCTTCCTTCAATTGTTCGTGCGGATAGACAGTTGTATGTTTTAACTCTGGAATATGGTCTAAGTTAATTACACTTCTATTGGTTACAGAAATATTCTTGCACTCAGTATAGGTAATAATGTTTTCAAGCGTATGTTGCCCAATTTCACCCATGCCATACACCAAAATAGACTCATCCTTTATTTCGGAGCAACTCTCATTTAAATATTGGGTTGCCGCATAAGCAACCGAAGTTGTTCCTGAACTTAAGGTTGTTTCGTTTTTAACTCGCTTACTCGCTTGCAATAAGTTAGTAAAGAGCCTTTCCATAAATGTATTAATGACACCAACTTCTTTACTTTTATTAAACGAATCTTTCAACTGGCCAACAATTTCATAGTCACCCAATATTTGACTATCGAGCCCAGTGGCCACTTTAAAGAGGTGGTCTATGGCAAATTTAGATTTAAGCACATAAGAGAATCTAGCAAAATCTTCTACCGTACCATCAATCCAATATTCACTCAATAAACTGATTAGTTTAAAGGGGTGTTGCGCAAAGCCTACTACCTCTGTTCTGTTGCAGGTAGATAACACCATCAGCCCTTCAACGCCTTTCTTTTTTGCTTTTTCAAGAAGGCTTAATTGATCTTTGGCAGAGATGCTAAATTTACCTCTGGTTTCGGCATCTGCCTTTTTATAATTAACACCAACCACGTAAAAAGTGGATGTATAAGAACTCATATCTAAAAATTAAGTCGGTGCGCAAATATTGCGATTCCTTTCTGTATATTATTTCGTCTAAGGAACTAATAGTATCGCGAAAAGTTATTTTGAATAACGAAATACAGCATCTATGATAATGGTCATCATATCAAATGAAATATCTCATAATAATGAATTTGAGCAACATAGAACAATGTTTAATGATTTGGTGTAATTTTGAATGATTAAACAATGATACAAATTAATTGATACAAAATTTAGAAAATACCGCAAGAGGTTCAATGGAGATTTTCAACGATAGCAACGAGTTAATCGTTATGAAACTTGAGAACCCTAGAAAAGAGATATGCACTCTCCCCAAAAATATCATAAGAGAATTGATTCATCTTTATATTTGTTTAGAAGGCTCCATTTCCGTTGAAATCACAAAACAGCATTATAGCTTCCCCTTAAAAGAGGATAGTTCAACACTCATATTTATAAAGGATTTTACTCCAAATCTTAACTTTCATATTGAACCCAACACCAAAGCTATTGGCATCTATATCTCAGTAGATCAGCTTCATGCTTTATTTTCTCAAGACACCGACCAGTTGCCTGTTTTTGATAATATTGGTGTGGGTAAAAAAATTATTGAATCGGCAGTTAATAAAGCAGGTGTTCGAGAAGTTGCTTCTCAGTTATTTCATAAAAACTTATCCGAAACGTATCAATCAATTTATGTAAAAGGAAAAGTGTTGGAGTTATTGGGCACATTTTTCTACGCTACAGATAAAGACAATGTGGAGCAGTGCCCCTACATTGCCAATGAAGAAAGTGCTGCCAAAATAAAGAAGGCCAAAACTATTATTATTAGTAATCTAGCTGAAGCTCCCTCGCTAAACGACTTGGCAAAAATGGTGGGCCTTAATGTAAAAGCCCTTAAAGAAGGCTTTAAAGAACTTTACGGTAAGCCTGTTATTAATTATTTGTTTCATTACCGTATGGAAGAAGCCAAGAAAATGCTAGAGCAAGGAAATGATAATGTGAGCGAAATTGCTCCGCAAGTAGGGTATAGTTCTGCAAGTCATTTTATCACCGCCTTTAAACGCAAGTTTGGGGTAACACCCAAACAATACTTAAAATAGAATGAACAAAGAGGCTACAAAACGAGGGGTGTTATTAGTGAACCTAGGATCCCCTGATAGTCCAAAGTTGAAGGATGTAAAAAAGTACCTTAACCAATTTTTAATGGATGGGAATGTAATTGACATTCCGTATCTATTACGTTTATTTTTGGTGCGAGGTATCATTGTTCCTAACCGATCTAAAAATTCGGCCAAGCTTTATCAAAAAATCTGGACAGAAGAAGGTTCTCCTCTTATTGTGAATAGTGAGAAGCTTACGGCTAAGGTTAAAAACAAAATAAATTCTCCTGTAGCCTTGGCCATGCGTTATGGGCAGCCTTCTGTAAAAACTGGTCTGCAAGAGTTAGTTGATAAGGAAGTTGAACATGTATTGGTGGTGCCACTTTACCCTCAGTACGCTATGAGCACTACTAGAACGGCAATAGAAGATGTGGAGAATACAGAAAACAAGCATTTTCCATCCTTAAGCCTTTCTTATCTGCCCGCCTTTTATAATAATGATGCGTATATAAAGACCTTGGCAGCTTCCATTAAAACAAAACTGGATATCAATAATATTGACCATTTGCTTTTTTCATACCACGGGCTGCCTGAACGGCATTTAAAAAAGACTGACCCTACAGGAAATCATTGCTTACAAACTAGTAATTGCTGCACCACCCCAAACGAAGCACATAAAACATGTTATAAACATCAATGTGTTAAAACAACAGAATTGGTTGCTACCGAACTTGGTCTTAAAGAAGGTTCGTATTCTAATGCCTATCAATCAAGATTGGGCAAAGACCCATGGATGCAGCCATATACGAGTGAAACGGTTAAAAATATGCCCGCCAAAGGGGTTAAGGAATTAGCTATTGTTACCCCTGCTTTTGTAAGTGATTGCCTTGAAACGGTAGAAGAAATAGGGATGGAAGCTAAAGATGATTTTTTAGAAAATGGAGGAAAATCGTTTACCCGAATTGAATGCTTAAATGATAATGAAGGCTGGGCTGACTTATTGGCTAGTTGGGTGGAAGACTCTAAATTGTTTGTAGATGCATATTAAAAACCTTACGTCATTCCTGCATAGGCAGGAATCTGTAAAAAAGAGTTCTTTAAAACAAACGGGTTCCTACCTACGCAGGAATGACGTTACTAAATAATAATGAATAAAACATTTGATACCATAGTTTTTGGAGGCGGCATATCTGGTTTAGTAGCGGCCTTTAGCCAGCAAAAGCAAGGCAAAACAGTATTACTTTTAGAAGGTTCTAATCGATTTGGGGGAGTAATAAGAACTGTAACCAAAGAAGGTTATCGACTTGAACAAGGCCCAAATTCTATTTTAACTAATGTTGAATTACATAACCTAATCAAAGAATTAGGTATTGAAGATAAAATTCGTAAGAATGAAGCTATTGCTTCCACTCGGTATCTTTTGTTCAAAAATACGCCCCTCAAAATGAAACCTAGCTGGGCTCTTCTAACCTCTGGGTTTATGAAATTTGGAATGGCTTGGGCATTTTTAACAGAACGATTTAAAAAGAAGGGAACGTTAGAAGAAGAGAGCATTGCTGGTTTTATCAGAAGAAGGCTAAATGGAGATATTTTAAATCGAATGATTAATCCTTTAGTTACGGGAGTGTATGCGGGTGACCCTGAAAAATTAAGTTTACGCTCTACCTTTAAAAAGCTTTATGCCATGGAACAAGATTATGGCTCCTTGGTGAAAGCCATGTTTAATCGGGATAAAAATGCACATAAACGTGAGGCTATGTCATTTGAAGGTGGACTTGCCACATTAACCAATACGCTTGCCGAAAAATTAGGAGATAATGCACTACTAAATTCAAGCGTAACGGCTATTGAGTCTATAAAAAAGGGATTTGAAATTACCTATAATCAGGAGGGCATCGAAACGGTAGTTAAATCAAAAGAAGTTGTCTCCACTTTGGCTCCTGCTACGTTAAGTTCTATATCTGAAATGATTGATAAGACTCTTAGGCAAGAGCTTGAAGCCATTGAGTATGCTCCCATGTTATTGGTGTATTTGGGGTATCCTAAAGCCAGTATTGGGCAAACCTTAAATGGATTTGGCTACCTTATTCCTCAACAAGAAAAACAACCTTATTTAGGCGGCATTTGGACCTCCACTATATTCCCAGAAGTAGCACCTGAGGGGATGGAACTCTTTACACTTTTTGTAGGAGGAGTTAATAATAAAGGCGTAATATCTAGCATTGAAGAGTCTATCGAAAAAGCTAAATTAGCTTTTGAAAAACATATGCAAATTTCTTCCAACCCCACTTTTCAATCTCATTATTTGCACGCACGAGCCATTCCACAATTTAATTTGGGTTATTACAAGCTAATGGAAAAAGTGGATGCCATTGAAAACCAACATAAAGGATTAAAAATATCTGGTAACTGGCGGAGTGGCGTTGCTATTGGAGATTGTGTGGCTGGAAATATAAATGAATAAAAAAGTCTGATACCAATACGAACCATGGCTTGAATGATTTGCGATACCAGACTAAACTTGTATAGTATTACACGTTTGTAATCTGTTCAACAAGCTAACCAACCAACTCTTCGTAACCTAAAAGACCTAACCAATTACGATTATAAATAATAGACCAAAGGCTATTATTAAAAAGCCCATTGCTTCACGCTAATAAAACTGGTATTCGTCTAAATGGTAAAAATAGTTGGATGCACGTAGTAAGCAACAAAACAATCAGCCTTTTTGCCCACCATATAAAACGAGGCAAAGAAGCTATGAACCAAACGGGCATATTGCCACATTATAATGGCACGCTTGTACACGACAGGTTCAGTAGTTAGGGCTTGCTGAAAAAGTCCCAGGTACGTTAGATACGAGCAGGCAAAGCGAAGATGTATTGTAATACTTCGAGCTGAAGCCTGTGAAGTAGATGACGTGCCTGGGGCTAACATAATTTTACTAAATTTTAATTTAATGAAGTTAACAGGTGCAAGGGTTTTAGCCAATTTTGATTAAA
>JAMOMJ010000352.1 GCA_027067135.1 Cyclobacteriaceae bacterium | reverse complement strand
AAAATTGAACGAAAAATATAAACATATTAATGCCCTGCAAACGGTTGGCTATAGTGAAATATTTGGCTATTTAGAAGGCAAATATGATAAGGAAGAAGCCATACGGTTATTAAAAAGAAATTCCAGAAGATATGCCAAACGACAAATGACCTGGTTTAAAAAAAATGAATTGGTTAAATGGTTTGAGCCAACTCACTTTAATGAAATTATTGATTATTTAACTCCTAGAATAAGCAATTAAATACTAAGTATTTTCATAGCTCTTAACAAATCAGGGTTTAGCTTTTTAGTCTTAGAAATGGCATCTTTCAAAGGAGTAAAAGTTAATTTATCGTTTACAATACCAACCATTACATCTTTTTTGCCATCGAGCAATCCTTCTACAGCCCCTAAACCTAACCGGCTGGCCAGCGTTCGGTCGGTAGAAGTAGGAGAGCCTCCACGTTGGATATGTCCTAAAATAGTTACCCGAATATCCTTATCTGTAATGGTTTTTTTAACGGCATTGGCCAGCTCAACAGCATAACCGGGGTCATCCTTTTCGGCTACTACTACAATCGAAAACGATTTATCTCTGCGAATCCCATCTTGCAAATTATTAACTACATCCTCAGCAGTAGCATCTTTTTCGGGTAAAATAACACTTTCGGCACCACCGCCTATGGCAGATTGAATAGCAATATAGCCGGAATCACGACCCATAACCTCTATAAAAAATATCCGCCCGTGTGAGTCAGCCGTATCTCTAATTTTATCAATGGCATCTAATGTGGTGTTTACCGCAGTATCAAAACCAATGGTTTTATCGGTTCCAAAAATATCATTATCTATGGTGCCGGGTACGCCCACAATTGGAATGCCGTATTCTTCGAAAAAGATATTAGCTCCCGTGAAAGTACCGTCTCCACCAATTGCGACAATACCTTCAATACCTTTAGCTTTTAAATTATTATAAGCCAGTTTTCTGCCTGCTTTGGTTCTAAAATCAGTACTTCTTGCCGATTTTAGCATGGTGCCGCCATGTTGCAAAATATTACTTACAGAGTATGATTCCATCTTGCTAAACTCACCATCAATCATTCCTTGAAACCCATGGTATATTCCATATACTTCAACTTCATAATAAATAGCACCACGTACAGCTGCTCTAATGCAGGCATTCATTCCCGGAGAGTCTCCCCCGGAGGTAAAAACGGCAATTCGTTTCATAGTATTCGTGTCAAAATGAGCTCAAAAATGGCAATATCTTTTCAATTGGGCGCCTGTAAATGGCAATAAAATTCAATATTTTTTATTGCAATCGTTTTCAATCGGACTTCCTGTTAACTATATTATATATTTGTGCCCCCATTTTATTAGCCTTAAATGACAAAGAAAAAGGTATTTATTATAACCTATTATTGGCCACCGAGTGGAGGTGGAGGGGTACAGAGGTGGCTTAAAATGGCAAAGTATTTACCCTTGTATGGTTGGGAACCCGTAATCCTTACACCTGAAAATCCTGATTTTGAATTGCAAGATGAAAGCCTGCT
>JAMOMJ010000351.1 GCA_027067135.1 Cyclobacteriaceae bacterium | reverse complement strand
AGGGTTGGCTTATAATCAAAATCCATTATTTGAACCGGCAAAGCTTAATAATAATTTTTTCGACCATTCAAGTTATAATAATTATAAAACCATGCAGTTTGCTCGTTTTGAATCTAAGTCCGATGCCGGAAACCTGGCAATGTTAATTCATAACGATGGCAGGCAGCTTGCCTCAGACTCCTCTATGGCCTACAGGCAAACGTATGCGGTAATTGCAGATAAAAAATTTGGCGATGTAAAACTTAGTACTGAATTGTACTACCAGGGTGGTAAAAACGGAGCAGGTAATGATGTAAGTGCTTTGTTAGCCTCATTATATGCAACATTTAAAACCAATATTACACCCATTACCATTGGTGGAGAATACCTGTCAGGCACCAATGCTGAAGATGTTGCCAATAACAGGGACGGGTCTTTTGCCCCATTATATGGCACCAATCATAAGTTTTATGGGTTTATGGATTATTTTTATGTAGGCAACGGTCATAGTAATAAGGGGCTTATTGACTTAAATGTGAAAACAAAGTTTAAAATAGCTGAGAAATCTAATTTGGTGGCTCAAGTTCATTATTTTATGAGCCCTGTTGAAATTGCAGACCCTAATAATGCTACTCAAACCATTTCGAATACACTGGGTACGGAAATTGATTTAGTGTATATTGCTACATTAAGCAAGGCTGTAAACTTAAAAATTGGCTATTCTCAAATGTTTTCAGGGGCATCTATGGTGGCTATTAAAGGCACAGGAGAAACCTCTGTTACCAACAACTGGGCTTGGTTAATGCTTACTTTTAAGCCAACCCTTTTTGAAACAAAAAAAGCAGAATAATTTTTTGCAAAATAACCTATGAAATTCTTTTCTTATTTTAAACCTCCGCCCCAATGGATAATATTTGTAACTGTATTGGTAGGTGTAATTGTGGGAATGTTATTTTACAGCGTGTACGTGTCTAATGCGATTTCGTATCTTTCAGATGACCCAAAAACTTGTGTAAATTGCCATGTAATGATGCCCGAATATGCAACATGGAGGCATAGCTCGCATGGTAGGGTTACCAATTGTAATGATTGCCATGTGCCGCACACCAACCCTGTAGCTAAGTATGCTTTTAAAGCAATGGATGGTCTTGGACATGCAACGGCATTTACACTCAGATCGGAGCCACAAGTAATTCGAATGAAAGAGGCAGGAAAGGCAGTTGTACAAGAAAATTGTAAACGTTGTCATTCAGCGCTAAATCAAAATGTTGGTTTATTAAATATATCGCTTAAAGAAGCCAACCACGACCAAGGTAAACTATGCTGGCAATGCCATCGCGAAGTACCTCATGGCAAAGTAAAAGGATTAACTTCAACGCCTAATGCAAGGGTTCCTACATTGGATAGCCCTGTTCCTGGTTGGTTAACTAAAAATTTTAAAAAACAAACTAAATAACATGAGCACTATAAGACAAAAAGCAAAAAAGAGGCCTTGGTTAATGTGGGTATTATTTACATTAACCGTAGGCGTGGTTTTTGTAATTGGTTTGCTGTCATCCACCATTATGGAGAGACGAACAGAAACTTTATACCTTGATCGCCCAAGGGTAGAAATAGAACCTTTGGATCCTCGAGGTGAAGTTTGGGGACAGAACTATCCCAATCAATACGAATCCTGGAAAGCGACATTAGATACCAGTTTTATGAGCAAACATAACGGTAACGCCAATATTGATATGCTTGAACGTTACCCCAATTTAGTAATGCTTTGGGCAGGGTATGGGTTTGCAAAAGACTATAACCAAAGTAAAGGGCATATGTATGCAGTAACTGATCTTATGGAATCGTTAAGAACTGGTGGCCCAACTACCCCTGATTCTGGCCCAATGCCATCAACCTGTTGGTCGTGTAAAGGACCTGATGTACCCAGGTTAATGAGCGAAGTAGGGCCAAAAGAGTTTTACTCAGGCAAATGGGCAAAGTATGGGGGCGAGCAGGTAAATCCTGTGGGTTGTGCCGATTGCCATGATGAAAAAACAATGGATTTAAAAATAACCCGCCCTGCTTTAATCGAAGCATTTGAAAGGCAAGGCAAAGATATTAATAGAGCCAGTCATCAAGAAAAGCGTTCGTTGGTGTGTGCTCAATGCCACGTAGAGTATTATTTTGATAAAAAAAGGCCTTTGGCAGAAGGGGTCGCATACCTTACCTTACCATGGGACAATGGAACTACGGCTGAAGAAATGGAAGCTTATTACGATGCTAGAGAATTTACCGATTGGACTCATAAGTTAAGCAAAGCTCCAATGCTTAAGGCTCAACACCCTGGATATGAGCTTTATGAACAAGGAATTCATGCCAAAAGAGGTGTTTCTTGTGCTGATTGCCATATGCCATATCGATCTGAAGGCGGCATTAAGTTTACAGATCATAAAATCCAAAGCCCATTAAATAATATGGCTAACTCTTGTGTGGTTTGTCATAGAGAGGGAGAAAATGAGCTTACTAAAAATGTATATAGCACTATGGATAAAGTATTAGAAGCTAGAACTATTTTAGAAGATTTATTAGTTAAACTGCATATTGAAGCTGAGTTTGCCTGGAAACAAGGAGCTTCCGAGGAGCAAATGAAAGATATATTAATGGATATTCGTCATGCACAATGGAGATGGGATTACGCAGCAGCAAGTCATGGTGGTGCGTTTCATGCACCAATTGAGACATTACGAGTTATAAGCACAGGAATTAAAATTGCACAAGAAGGACGTTTAAAATTAGTTCGCATACTTACTGAGCTTGGTTATACAGGCGAAGTGCCCATGCCAGATGTATCTACCAAAGCTAAAGCACAAGCTTATATAGGGTTGGATATGGACAAATTAAATACTGAGAAGCAAAACTTTATAGATAATGTTCTTCCACAATGGATGGAAAAAGCGGAGAAGCGTGAAGCTGGTTATACTACGCATACTGCCACAGGAAAATAGTATTAATCTAGTTTGTTTTATTAGGAGGCCTTGGCCTCCTTTTTTTGTGTACTACTTTCTCAACTATCATTGGCTGGAATCATTTACATCAATACCTTTACACTATGCTTTACATATCATTTTTTCAGTAGGGCAGATTAGTTTAATAGAGAATAATTGTAATTATAAAAAATATGGCTGATGAAATAAGATCACTTGAACCCAAGACACTTTGGAATAATTTTGCAGATTTAAATGCAATTCCGAGAGGCTCTAAAAAAGAAGAAAAAGTAATTGAGTTTGCTAAAAAGTTTGGTGAAAATTTAGGGTTGAAAACCATAGTTGATGAAGTAGGTAATGTAATTATTAAAAAGCCGGCCAGTGCCGGAATGGAAGACCGACCCATTGTGGCGCTTCAAAGCCATTTAGATATGGTGCATCAAAAAAATGCAGATACCGACTTTGATTTTGATACCCAGGGCATTCAAATGTATGTAGATGGAGACTGGGTAAAAGCAAAGGGAACAACACTTGGTGCCGATAATGGCATTGGTATTGCCGCCATTATGGCTCTATTAGAATCTACTGATATTGTACACCCGCCATTAGAAGCCTTATTTACCATTGATGAAGAAACTGGTATGACGGGTGCTATTGGATTAAAAGGTGGATTGCTAGATGCTAAAATGCTCCTTAATCTCGATACCGAAGATGATGACGAGCTCACCATTGGTTGTGCAGGAGGAATTGATGTTACGGCTGAAGGAAATTATAGCCGAGAAGAATTACAAGGTGATTACCACTCTTTTGATGTTGAAGTAAAAGGACTGACAGGAGGCCATTCCGGAGTTGATATTCAGTTGGGCAGGGGTAATGCCAATAAACTGATGAATCGCTTTTTTACCGAGCTGGTGAATAATGGTACTGAGCTGGCAATTAATAGCATTGATGGGGGCGGATTGCGAAATGCCATCCCCAGAGAATCGAAGGCTGTAATTTCTATACTTGCTACTAATTTAGAACAGTTTAATTCGGTAGTTACTGATTTTAATAAAATGCTGACGAGCGAATTTGCAAGTACAGATGCCAACGCTGAATTGGTAGCAACATCAACAGAAAAAGCTCCCACACGATTACATCCTGAATTTCAATCGAAATTATTAAAAGGTATTTATGCTTGCCCCAATGGCATTTATCGAATGAGTCCTGAGATTGAAGGTTTGGTACAAACTTCGAATAATTTGGCTCGTGTGTTAGTAAAGGACGGGAGCTATGAAATTTTGTGTTTAACCCGAAGCGCCTCTGAAACAGAAAAGCAAGATGAAGTAAATAGTATTAAAGCTGCCTTTGAGTTAATGGGGGCAACCGTTTCCTCGGGTGGTTCTTACCCCGGGTGGGAACCAAAACCTGAGGCCAGCATTATAAAACTTATGCAAGGTTTGTATAAAGAAATGTTTCAGGAAGAAGCACATGTTAGTGCTATTCATGCAGGACTGGAATGTGGTATTTTGGGCACCAATTATCCTGAAATGGAAATGATTTCGTTTGGTCCCAATATTTACGGAGCCCATTCACCTGATGAACGAGCACAAATTAGCTCAGTTCAAAAATTCTGGGATTATTTGCTGGAAACTTTAAAAAGGGTAGAATAACTGCCCTTTTTAAATAAACCCTACTTAGTATGTCTATAAATTCAGTGTCTTAAAAAAAACTCAACCAACCTACGTCATTCCTGCCGTGCCCGAGGCAGGCGGGCGGAGGCAGGAATCCGCCTTAAAGGATGTTGTGAAAGTTACAAACGTCTAAATTTTACTCTTTTTATATCCTAAATGTACATTCCCATATTTACAGATTCCTGCCTCCGCAGGAATGACGGTATCATTGTTATTCAGGTCGGACGATAGTCAGACCTACACTATTTTTAACGCAGATAGCGGACCTTATAGACAGACTCTACTTAACCTCTATTCGCACACCCTCCGAATGCGAAGTAAACTCAGGTGCATACATGCTCTGAATAGTCGTAATTCCGTTTGAAAAATTGCCTTTATGGGTTACTCTTAGCGAATACTCAAACACATAGGTGCCTTTGGTTAGCCAATCGAAAAAGAAGTTGGTAGAGGCATCTTTCGTGCTTTGGTAATACCCCAATCCATCCTGATAGCGATAGCCAGATAGCACATTGAGGGGTTCTAAAGCGGAGGCACGCATATCTTTCATATGAACAAACTCCATATCTCTATCTACCCGTAACTCTATTCTTACTTTTATTAAGTCACCTGGTTTTATCTGAGTCCTATTACTTATCGGTTCAATAACAGGGCCTGTAGCTGTATTTTTTTGTAAAAACAATTGCTTTTTCAGTTTTAAAGGAGTTTCGTGAGGCGTTATTTTATCTAAATCTTCAAAATATTGCCAGTAGAGTGCACCCCAGGCCGGGCCATCGTCTTTTTTAACTACGGTTATAGTTCCCATAGCAGGTTTTATTTCTTTACCGCTCCAATGGGTTTTAAAATAGCCGGTTCCTGCTTCCACACTTACACGATCAGTATCTGTTACATCAATCTTTATTTTGCCTACGGTTACTTCAACCAACTCATCATTTGTTAGCCAGTTAGCACCCCGTAACAGCAAGGCGTAGCAAGCATCAGCCGTGGCTTTGGTGGTTCCCCAATCCTGTGTTTGTTTTTGTTTTAGCAGCCATAATTTCAATTCTTCAACCGATTCTTGGTCATTACCAATTTCTCCAAATGCCTCAATAAGCAGCGACTGTGTTTCAACAGGTGATTCGTACCAGTAGAAGCCAAGCGTGTTTGCTTTCCAATACATGCCCATTTCTTCGGAATAGAGGGCGTGCTCTTTTAACGATTTTAAAATATGGCTGGCCGTATCATCATCTCCATACCTATGCAGTGCAAGAGCGATCATACCCTGTGCATACCTGTTATTTTTAAGCCAATACTCCTTCGCTTGAGATTTATAGTATTCAAATGCTTTTTTAAACTTATCAGGCATGGGTATATGTTGAAAATAGCTTCTGGCATAGAGGTATTGAATTTGAAGGTAATTCAGGTTATTGGTATCTAATTCTCCATACTTTACTATCCATTCATAATCCCTTTGCATATATTCATCCAAATAATATACGCCCTTTTCTGCCATTTCAGTAATAGCACCTGCCTGGGTTATATCTAAGTGATTTAGCCTGCCAAATCCTGTAATAATGTGTTGAGTAATGTATCGGTTTTCCTTCATACCTTTAAACCAGGCCCAACCTCCACTGTTTGTTTGATTTTGCTTTAATTTGGTAAGAGCACTATTCATTTCGTTCGACATTCTGTTAAGATCGAACAACAGACCTATTCTCTTTTTTCGCTCAGTTTCGCTTATGGCATCTAATACCCAGGGGGTTTCTTGCAGCACAAGCGATTTTAACTCCTCATTTTTTGCCAGATTTGATACAAGGGCATCGGTATTTTTCCATTGGTTAAAAATATTTTTAATACCCGGATTTGAATTGGCAATATGGCTGGCCATACTATTGGCATAAAACCTGCTAAATACCTGTTCGGAGCATTCGTAAGGGTACTCCATTAAATAAGGCAGGGCTTGAACAGCATACCATGCCGGATTAGAGGTAAACTCCAATGTGAGTTTATTATGTGTTAAACTTTTAGATTTATTAGAATCTATGAGTTTTTTAAGAGTAAATGTTTTGGTTTGATTACCTCTGACAGGCATAGGCAACGACTCGGTAACCAGCATACGATTAGTTAAAACGGGCAAAATGGCCTCTTCTCCATCGGAGTGTTTATCCGTTTTAGCAACCACCCTGTATGTAACAGCCTGTAGCCCTTCGGGGATTTTAATTTTCCAGCTTAGCCCTGCGCTTTGCCCTTTTTTTACAGTAAAATTAGTGCCGGTCGATATATTTTCCATTTCAGCATCTACAGGTTTCATCGTTAAGGCATCGAACAATTTTAATTCGGCAATTCCTGTTAAGTTTTCATCTGTTAAATTGCTAACCTTAGCCGTAAATTCCATGGTATCGCCTTCTCTTAAAAACCTGGGTGGGTTAGGCATTACCATCAACTCTTTTTGAGTAACCGTGGTACTATCGGCAAAACCATATTTAAGATCCTTCGTATGTGCAAAAGCCATAAATTTCCACTTGGTTAGTGCTTCAGGAATAGTAAAGGAAATGATTACCTCACCTTGCTCATTAGTTTGCAAATGCGGATAGAAAAAAGCGGTTTCGTTTAAGTTTTTTCGTATCTGAACAGGTGAATCCGAAGGCTTTTCTGGCTCTACCCCTTTATATTCAATATCCAGGTCTAATTCTTCTTCAGTTTGCATATCATCGTAAACCCCAGGATTTTTCTCCAACCTTTCAACAACAGGTTCTTCGTCCATCATGGGGGTACTTCGAGCGATTGATTTAGATAGCATATTTCTTTCATAATAATTAGAACTGTTCCAATAATAGGAAAATCCAAACCAGTTGAGTGCGTCATAATGCGTAGGTTCTATGCCATAATAGTTGTTCCAATACTCTGCTTGCAATCGGGACTGCTCTTGTTTAAAACCAATGCCGGTATTCCATCTTTTATAAGAATAATCATAAGGGTAAATGTTGAACCCCCAGTAATTTGGTCTAAAGGCATCCAAAGAGGCATCGTACATGGTAGCTACCATTTCTGCCGCTACCTTTTCACCATCCGGCCCGGCAATTTTAAGCTTCCATTCTTCTTCCTGGCCTGGATATAGTTTGCT
>JAMOMJ010000350.1 GCA_027067135.1 Cyclobacteriaceae bacterium | reverse complement strand
TAAATTTTCCTACAAACATAATTACTGCAGGGAATAGCATTTCTGAAATTACTCTTGTGGAGAGTCAAGGTATTGGACAAAATATTTCCTTTTTTATTGAAGGAGTAGATGCTGACAATAGATTGTTAATCATGTCTTTTTTAACCGAAGGAGATTTTAATCTAGAAAATGCTGGGATTAGCTTTAGTCCTCCCGATACTTCTATCCCAGGTAAATCATCAACAACATTTAATTGGAATTTAGATTGCAGTAACGGCAATTTAGATTTTAGTGAAGGAGTAACAATAAGTGATGATGGAGATATAATTACAAAACAATATAAAATACGAGTTGTTGTTGAAGACCCAGCGGACTGTTCTTGGTCAAATACTGATACTTTGATGATGAATTTGAATATCCAATTTCCGACAGAACTTAGCCCAACAGTTTTCCAAGTAGGAGAAGGTCTATCTGAGGATTCTCTAGGGTATGAATTTAACTTATCAGAAGATATACAACTTGAGATTAACGCCTTAGATGAAAATGGAGATAACATCAACCTCTTTGCTTATGGGAATATGTTTGATTTGGAAACTTATGGTATTCAATTTGAGGATAAGTTTGATCAACCTGGGGTCTCTCCTGGCATAATAACGCCTTTTAGTTGGTTCCTTGACCCAGAAACAATAAACCTTGATGAAAAAGATTCGTTCAGAATAATGTTCGTAACAGAAGACCTTGATGATTGCAATATAACAAGTGGAGATACATTATTGATAGATTTTATTATTGGGAAACTTATTACTGGAGTCTCTGATATAAATTTAAGTAATAGAGTCAGTGTGTATCCTGTTCCTTCAAATAGGTTAATTTATGTAAAACTTGAAACCAGTATTAACGAAGAGGTTTATTTTTATTTATTCGATCTGAAAGGAACAGAAGTAAGTAGTTTGAAACAAGTTTCTATAGAAAACAATGTTTATGGGTTGATGATAGAAAACAATATTCTTTCAGGCACATATATTTTAAACACTAAAATTGGCAGTGAATTATTTACAAAAAGAGTGGTTATCAAATAAAACTATTTTTCCAATATATCGGTCATAGCATTATTCCTCGGAATCAGTAGAAATGATTTTTGCCTACCATTAATATACCGTACAGCTTCTCCATCAAAAAACGCATCTTCCTCTAACATTATTCGCACTTCTTTATTCCATTCTGTTATGAAGGTGGCTGCATTTAGCTCTATCGAATAAGCCGTATTGGCATGCAGTGGATAATCTCCTGTAAAAGGAACGCCACCCTGAGAATCCCACATACCCAAAGTAGTACCTGCAGCATGACCATAATAGCCAATAGGGTGCGTGTAAATAGTAGGTTTAATGCCTTCTTTTATCGCCTGCGCCCTCGATTCTGCTAATACTTCATTTCCTGTTTTACCTACTTTAAAGTTGTTAGTAAAAATATCTTGCAAACGATTGGCATTTTTTAGGGCTACTTTTAAATAGTCTGGAGCATCGGTTTCGCCTGCAAGAAGCATGTAAGCATGTTGTTGAGTATCCGTATTGAGTCGCAAACAGGTAATACCAAAATCGATATGAAGTAAATCCCCTTTTTGGATGATGGTCTTCTTTGGGTGCTTATCAAACGTGCGTAAGTGGTCAAAATTTTCCGCATCGGAACGTTGCACCGAAACTGAAGGATGGAACCATGTGTCAAGCTTTAGTTCTTTAATCCTTTCTCTGTACCACCAAACCACATCTTCGGTGGAGGTTACTCCTGCTTGAATTACTTTATCAGAAAACCCTTCAGCAATAATTTCGTGGGCTATTTTTACAATCTGCTGATAGATTTCCATTTCAGATTGAGTTCTGGTTTCAAGCCACCCAATAGCTAAATTTTCGGCACTCACTATTTTAGCCTTATACTTTTTCGGTAGCGCTTTATAAAATGCTTCATACTCATAATGAGTTAAGCCATCGGCCTGTCCAAAATGCTCCGACATATTTAGCCCAATTTTAGAGGGCTTCTTAGCTTCAATAATTTCTTTTACTCGCGCCCATTGGTCAGGTTGTTTTCTTTATCCCATGCTTTTTTAAACACGTTGCCTACATCATAGCGAGCTACCGCCATAGTTTCAATTGGTTTTCCATTGTCTGGGTTAAACATGATAAGAATAGTGCGTATTCTGGCGGCATGCCAAATTGCAGGAAGCATGGTGCGGATTACAGGGTCTTCGTTGTGTACTCACGGGCCATAACAAGCCACATATCAATGCCCTCCCGCTGCATTAAATCTGGTAGAACCAATTTCACTTTTTCTTCAAAAAGCTTGTCAACAACTTCTGCTTGTGTTCGTAGAGGCAGTATTGCTGGAATTTTATTTTGAGACTGACTTGTGAATCCAGCTATGATTAATAGAATGGGTAATAGTTTTTTCATTTTGTTTATTTTTTTGATACTTTCCAGATTTTTCCTGTCGATTGGTCATTACTTGTGCCTCCAATATGTGCATGAGAGCCTATAAGGCTTGGTAAAAGGTACATGTTTTCTGCTTGAATTTCTTTATCGCCAGACTTGGCTTTTGGTCGTTTATCAGGATTGATAGGCACATCAGGTTTAATTTCCGTTATGCGATTGCCTTTCACAACCACATCTACTGGCCCTGTAGGAGGAGCACCTGCTCCATTAATAAGGGTAACTCCTCTGATAATGAACTGTGTAAATGGGTCTTCCCCTTCTCCTCTATTTGGGGATGGAGTAATTTGAGCCAACAGGTTGCTGCTTATTAAAAAAACGGTAGCTAAAACTATGTAATTTAAATGCTTCATACTACTTGTTTAGGGTGGTGACGAAACATGAAATTTACTAAAAAATATTGGCATAAGATTGGAACCTTCGGCAAATTTAAAATTTCGCCCAGAAGTAGTTTTCGAGAGCAACTGCGTTATTTTTACAATATGAATTGGAGTCAACTTTTATCATCTACCCGATTGGGGAGTATTTCTTCTGCAAATAAGGCCGAAAGAAGCAACTTTGAGGCCGATTATGATCGTATTATTTTTTCATACCCATTTCGTAGGTTGCAAGATAAGACACAAGTGTTTCCATTGCCCGAGCAAGATTTTGTACATAATAGACTCACCCATAGTTTAGAAGTATCTAGTGTTGGTAGAACACTTGGTAAACGAGCGGGTGAAAAAATAATTGATAGACATAGTTTAACGGGAATAACAGCTAATGATTTTGGTACGATAGTTAGTGCTGCTGCACTAGCACACGATGTGGGCAATCCCCCTTTTGGTCATTCAGGAGAAGAATCGATTTCAAGCTATTTTCAACGAATGGGAAAAGGTTCTTGGCTGGAAGAGAACTGTTCTAAAGAAGAGTGGGCAGACCTAAAAAGTTTTGAAGGAAATGCACAAGGGTTTCGGCTAATTAACCAAAAGGAGCAAGGGCTTACCTTAACCTATGCTACCTTGGGAGCATTTACCAAATATCCTAAACGTTCGTCTAATCCAAAAGTGGCAGGGCAAGTGAGCCAAAATAAATTTGGTTTTTACCAATCGGAGCAAGCTGTTTTTGAAACTGTTGCCAAAGAACTTGGATTGCATAAATTAGGAGAAGCCTCCTATACGAGGCATCCACTGGCCTTTTTGGTGGAGGCTGCAGATGATATTTGCTATAATATAATTGATCTTGAAGATGGTTGTACACTTGGGCTTATTAGTATTGATGAAACCATTGAGCTGTTAAAACCCATTGTTGGAGAACGATTTGATGCAGAAAAACTAGCGGAGAAGAAGTTTTTGCACGAGAAGCTTGGTACACTAAGGGCGCTCGCTATCAATGAGCTTATTAATCAATCGGTTGAGGTGTTTTTAGCAAACGAAGAAGCCATGCTAAAAGGCGATTTTGACACTTCATTAACTAATTTGATTCCAGCTGCTGAAGCACTTTCTAGTATTCGGAAAATCTCTGTCAAGAAAATTTACAGAGCGCAAATTGTGGTTGAAAAAGAAGTGGCGGGTTACGAAGTACTAAATGGCTTACTCGAAATATTAATGGGTTCACTCATTGGTCATTTAAAAGGAGAGCCTACCAAGTACCATAAAATGATCAGACGAATTCTACCAGACTTTATTCAAGAAGCAGTGGATAAACCTGCTTATGAAGCCACACGTGTTATGCTAGATTATATTTCAGGAATGACAGATAAACATGCGCTTACATCTTACCGCAAACTAAAAGGAATGGTGCTGCCTAGTTGGTAGAGAAACTTGGGGATACCCAGACATTTCCGAAGAGGAAATTCGGAGTATGACGCTATAGGGTTGTGTTCATGCGGTTGTATGCTATATATTCCACTATGGATGCCGTCATTGTTTGGCGTAAGACCAGATATTCTTTTGAGCCATAATCTTGCCCGTTAACCAACGGACAAGATTGTAAACTTTCTTACTTCGCCTCACTACTGCTTTTGGCTTTCTTTTTCTTTGAAAAGACTAAATGGTTTTCTTTAGAGTTAAAATCCACCTTAAGCACATCTCCTTCCGCTAAAACTCCTTTTAGGATTTCTTCTGCAATCGGGTCTTCTAAGTATTTTTGAATAGCTCTATTTAAAGGCCTGGCACCAAATTGAGGATCGTATCCTTTTTCGGACACAAAGTCTTTGGCTTTTTTAGAAAGCTCAATTTTATACCCAAGATCTCCAATACGTTTCATTAAATGACTTAGAGAAATATCTATGATTTCGTGTATATGCTCACGTTTAAGCGAATTGAACACAATCACATCATCCAAACGATTTAAAAACTCAGGGCTAAAGGCTTTTTTAAGTGCTTTTTGAATGGTTGCACGCATTTCTTCGTCTTCGTTTTTAACCTTCGAGCTAGAAGCAAACCCAATACCAGCGCCAAAGTCTTTTAAGTCTCGCACACCAATATTGGAAGTCATAATGATAATTGTATTTCTAAAATCAACCTTACGACCAAGGCCATCTGTTAAAATTCCATCGTCTAATACTTGAAGTAGAAGATTAAACACATCTGGATGTGCTTTCTCAATTTCATCAAGTAATACCACGCTATAAGGCTTACGTCTTACCTTCTCCGTAAGTTGGCCACCTTCTTCATACCCAACATATCCAGGAGGGGCTCCCACTAACCGAGATACGGAGAATTTCTCCATATACTCACTCATATCAATGCGAATGAGGCTGTCTTCTTTATCAAATAAGTTAGAAGAAAGTACTTTGGCTAACTCCGTTTTACCAACGCCAGTTGGGCCTAAAAAGATAAAAGTACCAATCGGTTTGTTTGGGTCTTTTAATCCAACACGCGTGCGCTGAATTGATTTCACCAGTTTTTTAATAGCACTTTCTTGACCAATTACTCGATCGCCAAGTTCATCGGCCATGGCAAGCAATTTATTACTTTCTTTTTCGGCAATTCTGTTGGCAGGTATGCCCGTCATCATGGCAATTACATCGGCAATATGCTCTTCATCAACTTCGTAACGTTGTTTTTCGGTTTCGGCTTCCCAAGCAGCTTTAGCCTCTTCAAGCTTTTGCTTTAATTGCTTTTCATTATCACGCAATCGCGCAGCTTCTTCATATTTTTGGCTACGAACGACAAGGTTCTTTTGCTCTTTAACTTCTTCAATTTCCTCTTCAAGCTTTTCAATGGCTTTTGGAACATGAATATTATTAATGTGAACTCGTGCACCGGCTTCATCCATTACATCAATGGCTTTGTCTGGTAAAAACCGATCGCTGATATACCGATCCGAAAGTTTTACACAAGCTTCAATGGCTTCAGAGCTATAATTTACGTGGTGATGTTCCTCGTATTTATCTTTAATATTATCAAGTATTTGAGTGGTTTCTTCAGGGGTAGTGGCTTCTACCATTACCATTTGAAAACGTCTTGCTAAGGCACCATCTTTTTCTATGTACTGTCGATACTCATCTAAAGTGGTTGCTCCAATACATTGAATTTCACCACGAGCCAAAGCTGGCTTAAACATATTAGAAGCATCTAAAGAGCCAGAAGCACCACCTGCACCCACAATCGTGTGTAACTCATCAATAAATAAGATTACATCAGGCGATTTTTCTAATTCATTCATTACCGCTTTCATCCGCTCTTCGAACTGTCCACGATATTTTGTGCCAGCTACTAAAGAAGCCAAATCGAGCGTAACTACGCGTTTGCCAAATAAAATTCTCGAAACTTTCTTTTGAACGATACGCAAGGCAAGTCCTTCGGCAATGGCCGTTTTACCTACACCAGGTTCACCGATTAAAATTGGGTTATTCTTTTTTCTACGTGATAAAATTTGTGCAACACGTTCAATTTCTTTTTCACGACCTACAATAGGATCGAGCTTATTATCTTCTGCAAGTTTGGTTAAATCTCTACCAAAATTATCGAGAACGGGCGTACGCGATTTCTCTGCTTTCCCTCCCGACTCTTTCCCTGTTGAGCTTCCACTACCTCCTCCTCCAAATAATTTTGAAGAACCTTCATCGTCATCTTCGGTGTCTGCCGATGACATGGGTTGCTCGGTTTGGTATTCTAATAACTCACGAACAACTTCATACGTTACTTCAAACTTCTCTAGGATTTTACACCCTAAATTAGATTCATCTCTAAGGATAGAAAGTAATAAATGCTCGGTGCCAATAAGGCTACTTTTAAATATTTTTGCTTCTAAATAAGTGATTTTCAGCACCTTCTCACTTTGGCGAGTTAATGGAATATTACTTGCTTTTTTCATTACAGAGGAAGCTGTGCTTTGCGTGGCTTTTTCAATGCCATCTCTTAGATCACTGGCAGAAACGCTTAGCTTTCTTAATAATTCAATGGCCACACCATCACCTTCACGAATCATCCCTAATAACAGATGCTCGGTACCTATATAATCGTGCCCTAAACGTAGAGCCTCTTCTCTGCTAAGAGAGATTACTTCTTTTACTCGATTTGAAAATTTCGCTTCCATAATATTTCTCCGATATCAATGTGGTGTCAGTAACAAAATAGACACCATGTAAATCTAAACGATTCTGCCTAATTAACAAGTAGAACAAATTTAAAATAAAGCTGGTTCAGTTAGTTAATTTGCTGACGAATTACTGATCCTGCATTGGAACCTTCGGCAAAAAGCAAATCCAGGATGCTTAGGTTTTGTACAAAACTGTTGCCAAATACTTGTTGGTATAGAATGTATTCGATTTTTATTGAAGAGGTAAACGGCTTTTTAGGATGAATGCTGGAACGGAGGTCTAGTATGGGTGTTTCCAGTGTTTTTTGATAGGAAGAAGAAAACTCTAAAGGTGTTTCTATTTGCAAAAAGGTAAGACATAATGTCAGCAAGCTAAGATTTAACTCGTACAAAGTGGTATGTTCGGCATAAATTTCTTGCTTTATATAATCGGCATAATACTCAAAAAAAGGAGCCTTGCCATAAGCCGATTTAATGGCTCGCCAATGGCGGTTTGCCCATTTTTGCGAATGGTCTATTTTAATTTCGCTTATCTTAATTTTTTTCTGGCTTCCTATAACAGGTATAGAGAGAGAATCAACCCCATTGGGTGTTAAAATATGGGCACGGTTACGATAGGTTTGCTTTATAAAATTTTCGTGCTTTTCTATAGTTACTTTGTCTGCTTTTGCCAGCAAACTAAAGTAGGTTGTGTTGGGTAGGTATTGAAGGTCGAGGAGGATTTGCATTTTTATAACACACTCAAATC
>JAMOMJ010000349.1 GCA_027067135.1 Cyclobacteriaceae bacterium | reverse complement strand
CTCCTACTCCAGAATACCTTACCTTGTGAGAACTAATTAGTTGGTTAAGAAAAAAAGTTTCTCTTAAATTGCCAATGTTTACTTCGTTATTTAAGGCAAAGCTTATATTGGGGTTATTTAAGTATATTTTTTCTGGCTTATTTAGCAAACTAATTCCTTTGTTTTGGCTGTAAAGCAAGTTTATAATATTGGCTTTTTCAAGGTGTTGCAAATACTTTACTAAAGTATCCCTAGAAATACCTATCTGCTCACTGAGTTTTTTTACATTAGGTTTAAAGGGAACTAGTTCAGAAATAATGCCAAGCAATTTTTTAATGTTATGAATGGCATTCAATTCAATTGAAAATACATTCGGGATATCAACTTCAATTACAGTATTTATAACTTGAGATAATCGCTTATGATAGGTTTCTGGGTCTTCTTTAAAAAACGGATAATAACCAAGTTGTAAATATTCTTTAAATGCTTTAATTGGCTTTATTTTACTTGATAGTTCTAAGCTTAAGGGTAAGTGATTTTTGGTTATTGTATTTAGAGGAATAGCATCAAGTTGGTAATTGTAATTATAGTTGAGGTATTCTCTAAAAGACAAACCATTGAGAGTGTAGTATAGTGCTCTTCTGCTTAAATCGGCTTCAGAAGTTAATAATTGAATGGCTGAAGAACCGCTTATTACAATACTGATATTAGGGTAGTTATCATAAATGTTTTTAATTTCTGTTATCCATCGCTTATATTTTTGAACCTCATCAATAAAAAGGTGCTTTCCTCCGTTCTGTGAAAATTCTTCAACAAAGTTTATCAATGAGTTAGTTGTAAAATAAATATCATCTAAACTAATGTAAATGGATTCATCATTGATAGGTAAATTGTCCTTCATGTATTGCAACATAAGGGTGGTTTTTCCAACGCCCCTAGCACCTACAAGAATAATTAGCCTATTATTCCACTTTATTTCATCGTGTAAATACCGCTTGAAATTTGTATTTACCGATTGGATATTTCTGTAAAACCAAATTCTTAATCTTTCCATAGTGCATTATTGATTATGCAAATATATAAATAAATGCCATTTGCATAATGCATTTATTATATATTGTAATCTTTGAGGTTGTTACGGCACTCTTGCACTTTTCTGTAAACTAGAAATCTATTTACATCCCCTTCTGATATTCCTCAAACGTTTTGTTCTGGTAAGCACCACTACCAATAAACTGTAGAATAGGGTAGAAGTCATCGGGGCCACGGTAGCCTGCCAGTACAGTAATACGCTCCATTTTTTCGTTTAGAAAAACAACCGAAGGGTAGCTCAACTTGCCATCGAGCAGGGCAACAGCTAACTCATTATAACCGCGCCTTCCATTTTCGATAAATTTAAACTCGTGATTATTGAAATTGATGGTTTCTTGCTGCTCTGCATCAAACTTAACAGGGTAAAAATCGCCTTGTAGCATGGCTGCTATTTTTTCTTCACTAAAAGTGGCTGCATCCATTTTTTTGCACCAGCCGCACCAATCTGTATATACATCAATAAAAATAGGCTTTGGGTTAATTTTGGTTTTGGCGACCGCTTCTTCAAAAGTTAACCATTCAACTTGTGCGTTTACTATCTCTGAGAAGGATAGCAATATAATTATTAAAAGAACTTTCATTTTACTCATTATGTACAAATATAAAGGCTAACGAGATATTAGTGTGAAAAATAGTATTAATGCTTCAATTTCTTGAATAATTGCAAATATAATTTTTAAAATACTCTGCATGCAGAATATTTAATCAATTTTCTTTCGGTATGCAAAATATTGTTATAAATTCGCAAACATTTTTTTTTAATCAAACAAGTAAAACATGAAGAAGATTTATTTAAGTTTAAGTATGCTAACTTTTTTTGTAGTAGGTGCATTTGCACAATCTGCTACAATAAAAGGTAAGGTAACTGATGAAACAGGGCAAGGGCTTGCGGGGGCAACTGTTGTCATTCAAGGAACATCAACAGGGGGCTCTGCCGACTTTGATGGTAATTATGCATTTACTACAGATGCAGGAACGTACACACTAGTAATTAGTTTTGTAGGCTACGAAACTCAAACAAAATCTGTTACTGTAAGTGCAGGTGATAATGTACAAAACTTTACTTTAGGGGAAGGTGATTTGCAATTGGAAGGCCTTGTTGTTACAGGTTCCAGAAACCCAAACAGAACGGCTGTTGATACACCTGTACCAGTAGATGTAATTGATGTTAATGAAATAGCGAAATCAAGTGGACAAGTATCATTAAATGATATTTTAAATTATGTAGCTCCTTCATTTACCTCACAAGCACAAACAGTATCTGATGGTACAGATCATATCGACCCTGCTTCGTTAAGAGGGTTAGGACCAGATCAGGTATTAGTATTGATTAATGGTAAAAGAAGACATACTTCAGCGCTAATAAACGTAAACGGTACAGTTGGTGCAGGTAGTGTAGGTACAGATTTAAATGCAATTCCTACCGCTGCCATTGAAAGGGTTGAAGTACTGAGAGATGGAGCAGCTGCACAGTATGGTTCAGATGCAATTGCAGGTGTTATTAACATTATATTAAAGAGAGATACTAATAAATTAGATTTTTCTGTTAGCACAGGTGCTAATATGTCTTCATTAGGAAACCACCAAGATGGAGGTATGGATGGTGAAAGAATTCAGTTTGATGCTAATTACGGACTAAGCTTAGGCGATAAAGGTGGTTTTATTAACTTTACAGGAACCATTGCTACTAGAAACCCAGCTTGGAGAAATGCCACTAACTTAGAGCAAATTTACGATATAGCAAATGCTGTTGAGCAAGCATACATTGCTGCTAATGGAGGGTCAATTGCAAGTATGACAACTGCTGATTACCAAGCTGGTGCAGCTTTATTGGGTACTGATTACCTAAGCACAGCAGACCAAGCAGCTATTGCTGCTTTAGACCCTAACAGTGGCACTTTTGATACTGATTTGGGTGCACTTCTTCCTAACGGAGGAACAGGTCAATTTGGAACTTACCAAGAATTAGACGATGCACAATTTGCTGCAAGAGGATTGGAAAGAAATGATTTTAGATTTAGAGTAGGTACGGCAGAATTGAGAGAAGGAAAATTCTTTGCTAACATGTCTCTTCCGCTTTCTGAAAATGCTGAATTTTATTCTTTCGGAGGCATTTCGTATCGTCAAGGACTTGGTTTTGGCTTTTTAAGAGAGCCTTGGAGACCTAAAGCAAACGTTGCATCAAACCCTAATGGGTTCTTGCCTGGTATTCAGTCAGATATTTTAGATAAGTCTTTTGCCATTGGTTTAAAAGGTAAAACGCAAAACGGATGGAATGTTGATTTTTCTAATACGTACGGGGCTAACTCATTTGATTACACCGTTGTAAACAGTGCAAATGCTAGTTTAAAAGGATCCTCTCCAAGAGATTTTGAAGCAGGTTCAAACATTTTTCAACAAAATACAACTAATCTAGATTTTAGCAAGTTTTATAACGATACATTCAATGGGTTAAACATGGCTTTTGGAGCTGAGTATAGAGTGGAAAACTACCAGATTATTGCTGGGGCTGAAAATTCTTACCTAACATACGATAATAATAAAGTGCCTACAGTTGGTGGTGTTGGTGGTGCAACCAATGCATTAGGGGAGTCTCTTCCTGGAACTTCTCAGGTATATGCTGGTTTTACGCCTCAAAATGCAGTTAATAAATATAGAAATAGTATAGCTGGCTATGCAGATTTAGAAGTTGATTTTACCGATTGGTTATTGATAAGTTTTGCTGCCCGTTATGAAGATTTTTCTGATTTTGGGAATACTTTTAATTATAAGTTAGCAACTAGGGTAAAGGCAACTGAGAATATAAATTTTAGAGGGGCTTATAGTACAGGTTTTAGAGCACCTTCATTACACCAACAATTTTTTAGCCGAAGTAGTACTATTTTTAATGCAAGTGGTGTAGCCGAAGAAGTAGGTTTATTTAGAAATGATAGCGAGTTAGCAAATTTGTTAGGTATTGATAAACTTAAACAAGAAACTTCTGAAAGTATGAGCTTAGGGGCAACTGCTAATGTAGGAGCATTCTCTTTAACGGTTGATGCTTACCAAATTACTATTGAAGACAGAATTGTGCTTTCAGGTAAGTTTACTGATGGTGGAGATCCTGTGTTAACAGCAATATTTGCTGCTGCAGGTGCAGATAAAGCTCAGTTTTTAGCCAATGCAGTGGATACTAAAAACACTGGTATTGATGTTGTACTTGGTCATCAATTAGATATTGGATCGAATATGAGCCTAAACAGTTCATTTGCAGCAACATTCTCTGCAGTAGAAATAACGAATGTAAACGTGCCTGATAAAATTGCTGCTGCAGGTTTAAGTAGAGATTTCTTTGATGGGCAGGAAGAGGCATTTTTAACAATTGCTCGTCCTCGTACTAAATGGAATTTAACAGAAATGTTTACAGTTAATAGCTGGTCAGTAATGTTACGTTTAGCTTACTTTGGTGAAGTAACGGATCCAGATGATTTTGCTGGAGAGCCAGAAGGTTATACTGTAGATCCATTAGCTGTTTATGCTGGTAAATTAATTACTGATTTATCTTTATCTAAAACGTTTAATGAAAACACAACTATTACATTAGGTGCTAACAATTTGTTAGATGTTTATCCAGATGAAAATAGACCTGGTAGCCAATCTAATGCATCTTTCCCTTACTCAAGAAGAACTTCACAGTTTGGGTTTATGGGTAGGTATGTATTTGCTAGAATAAACTTTACATTATAATATAAATCAGCTATTTAGTTAGCTATCTAATTAAAAAGGCCACCTCGAAAGCTTTCGAGGTGGCCTTTTTAATACACCAAACTGTACAAGTACGAACAGTTTTTATGCAAAATAGCTAAATGGGAGTATTGGCATAATACTTGCTATTATTGAAATTAGTGAAACAAACCAAAACCACATTAATTTTTGGAGTGCTGTTAGCCATTATTGTATTGATAATTGTGACTATCGAAATTAATAATGCTACGCAACTCATTTACCCAATCAAAACAGAAAGTGCATTGGGCATACCAACTGTTCAAAAAAGCATATCTGTATTAAAATATTGGGTTACCCTTTTAGTTTATTAAAGGAAAATTATATTTTTCTCATTCGTAAACTTGCTGGAGTAACTTCCAGATACTCATCTTCTCTAATGTATTCCATTGCTTCTTCTAAAGAGAAAACAATTTTTGGAGCAATCTTAACAGCATCATCGGTACCTGATTTACGCATGTTGGTTAATTGCTTTCCTTTAATTAGGTTAATCTCTAAATCGTTATCTCTAGAGTGTTCACCTATTACTTGTCCCTTATAAATTACATCGGTTGGCTCTACAAAAAACCTACCTCTATCTTGTAATTTATTAATAGCATGTGCGGTGGCTGGCCCTTGTTCCATAGATACCAGTGCTCCTTTTAAACGTGGAGGCATATCTACTTTCATAGGAAGATATTCTCTAAATCGGTGAGTCATAATAGCTTGCCCAGCTGTGGCAGTAAGAATATTATTTCTTAGTCCAATAATTCCTCTAGAAGGGATATTGAATTCTAAATGTTGTAAATCACCCTTAGGTTCCATTACCATTAAATCGCCTTTACGCTGAGTTACTAACTCAATGGCTTTGCCAGAATAATCTTCAGGCACATCAATTACTAATGTTTCGTAAGGTTCGTGTTTTTTACCATCAATTTCTTTAATAATCACTTGAGGCATACCCACTTGTAGCTCATAACCTTCTCTACGCATAGTTTCTATTAATACCGAAAGGTGAAGAACACCACGGCCATACACATTAAATTTATCTTCGGTATTTGTAGCTTCAACTCTTAATGCTAGATTTTTTTCTGTCTCTTTTTCAAGCCTATCTCTTAAGTGACGAGACGTAACATACTTACCTTCCTTACCAAAAAATGGAGAGTTGTTAATTGTAAATAGCATACTCATGGTAGGTTCATCTACTGCAATACGGCTCATGGCTTCAGGATTTTCTAAATCAGCAATCGTATCGCCAATTTCAAAACCTTCAACCCCAACAATAGCACAAATATCTCCAGCTCTTACTTTGGTTACTTTTTCTTTGCCAAGACCAACAAACTCATAAAGTTCTTTAATTCGAACTTTTTTGTTGCCGTCTTTTTTGCAAAGCATATAGTCTTTGCCAACTTCTAAATCTCCTCTAAAAACTCTACCAATGGCAATTCTACCTGTAAAACTAGAAAAGTCTAAGGAAGTAATTTGCATTTGAGGCGTACCTTCTTGGTATGGAGCCTCAGGAATTGTTTCTAGAACTGCATCTAGTAAAGGAGTAATATCGTCTGTTACATTTTTCCAATCGGTACTCATCCAACCTTGTTTAGATGAACCATAAAGCGTAACAAAATCTAATTGTTCTTCGGTGGCATCAAGGTTAAACATAAGGTCGAACACTTGCTCATGTACAATGTCAGGCGTACAATTTTCTTTATCAACTTTATTAATAACCACCATTGGGGTTAGCCCTAAAACAATAGCTTTACTCAATACAAATCGAGTTTGAGGCATAGCGCCCTCAAAAGCATCAACTAGAAGTAGAACTCCATCTGCCATACGTAATACACGCTCAACTTCACCACCAAAATCTGCGTGACCAGGAGTATCAATTATATTTATTTTTACTCCTTTGTAATTTACAGATACATTTTTGGAAAGAATGGTAATTCCTCTTTCTCTTTCTAAATCATTACTGTCAAGAATTAAATCTCCTGTTTCTTTACGAGGATCTAATGTTTCACATTCGTGAATAATTTTATCAACCAAAGTCGTTTTACCGTGGTCAACGTGGGCAATAATGGCAATATTCCTAATCGAGTTCATATGTATTTAATTGAATTCCAATGCCTTTGTGTAGCTTTTTACAGTGGTTAGAATGAAATTCACCGCATTGGCCTTACATAGTACAGATTTTCGAGCCGCAAAGGTAGTGATTTTTATGACAAACCAATTTGAAAAATAAAAAGAAACCCTGACCGCCAACTGGCGGACAGGGTTTGCAACCTAACTTAACCAACGTTCTACTTAGGGCTTGCTGAAAAAGTCCCAAGTGCGTTAGATACGAGCAGGCAAAGCGAAGATGTATAAGAATACTTCGAGCTGAAGCCTGTGAAGTA
>JAMOMJ010000348.1 GCA_027067135.1 Cyclobacteriaceae bacterium | reverse complement strand
ATACTTTTTGGGGAATGTGCCTAAATTGCATTTAATAACTATTTCTATTGATGAAATTGTTCCTATGCATGTTGGTTTAAGCCCCAAAGTAGAGCAAAGTATTCCTGTTGTAATTGATAAAATATTTGAATTAGCTAAGCAGATTCATAGGTAACATACTAAATAACCCACAGTATCGTCATTCTTGTTTACAGGAATGACGATTTTTTTGAAACCCATTTGTTTACTGAATTCACTATATTTCCATTAATGAACACCTACCATATTCATATTACCGGCATAGTACAAGGTGTAGGTTTTAGGCCTTTTGTGTATAAGCTAGCCACAGAGTTTAAGCTCAAAGGATGGATAAACAATGGCCTTGACGGGGTGCATATCGAGTTTAATGCTACTGAAAAAACAGCGAAAAAATTCTATAAAAAAATTCTACATCTGGCCCCCTCAAATGCACGGATTCAAAACCATAGCCTTATAAAGGCTGGCTCAAACAATTATAATAAGTTAGAAATAATTAAAAGCAATGAGTCGGGGCAACCCAGTATGCCTCTTACTCCTGATTTTGCTTTATGCCCAATTTGTAGAAAAGAATTACAAAATGCTAAAAACAGAAGATTTCAATATCCTTTTATCACCTGTACCTATTGCGGCCCAAGGTATTCCATTACAAAAAAAATGCCTTACGACAGGCATACAACTACAATGGATGAGTTTGTTATGTGCCCACCTTGCCAAAAGGAATATAACAACCCTCTCAACAGGCGTTACTATTCTCAAACCAATTCGTGCCATGTCTGCGGCATAACCTTAGAATTTATTTATTTAAACACAAATAAGAAAACGGTTGCCAAACCAACAAATGAAGAAATACTTAAAAAAGTTGTTGAACAGTTAAAAAAGGGGCAAATTATTGCCATTAAAGGAATTGGCGGATACCTGTTAGTATGCGATGCTAATAATGCACAGGCTATTAAAACACTAAGAGCGAGAAAACACCGCCCTGCTAAACCTTTTGCGGTTATGTATCTGGGTTTTGAGCAGCTTAATAATGAGTTTAAAATTAATACCGAAGAAAAAGAAGCCCTTACCAACGAGGTTTCTCCTATTGTTTTGTTACAAAAAAAAGAAGGTGTAAAATCATCTATACAAAGCAATAAAATTGCTCCCGGGCTAAGTCGAATAGGCTGTATGATTCCTTATGCACCTTTGTACCAGGCAATTATGAACGTGTATAATAAGCCTGTTATAGCAACAAGTGCCAATATAAGTGGTTCTCCCATTATTTATACTAATAATGATGCCCAACAGGAATTGGGAGAAATAGCTGATGGGTTATTACTGCATAACCGCCCTATTTTAATTCCGCAGGACGACTCCGTTATATCATTTACGGCTTTGCACAACCAACGGATAATTCATCGTAGGTCAAGGGGGCTGGCTCCCGGTTACGAAAACCCTTATTTTAAAGCAACTACAAAAACAATTTTAGCAACCGGTGCCCAAATGAAAAGTTCCTTTTCGCTGCTAACTAAAAACAGGGTTTATATAAGCCAGTATCTG
>JAMOMJ010000347.1 GCA_027067135.1 Cyclobacteriaceae bacterium | reverse complement strand
TTTACAATATAATCTATGTTATCAATTGAAACCATTTTTGTTAATGGTCTAGTTAGGTCTGTTATCATTTTTTCTGTTTCATCAAACTCCACTCTAAAAAAACCTAAGTTGTAACCTTTTTTAGTAACAATTTCATTATAATTCAGCCAGTAATTCAAATTAGTATTCGTGAACTTTATATCATCTTCTAAATAGATTTGAATGTCATACGTATCTACTACATCTTCTATTATTTTTCTGTTTTCCCATGTTAGATAATATGGATTAATCAGTTTTTTTAGACCTAATTTGTTGAAAATGCTTTTATAGGAAAAATTGATTTTATTATTTACGTATGGGTAAAATAGTAATTTGATATTTTTAGAGTGCCTAAATAAATCAAATTTTTCGTTTGTGTATAAAAAAATATCTATCCCACTATCTAACTCCAAGAGGCTATTTATAACTTCTTTTAAATAACCCAATCTTTTGGGGTCATAAAAAAAAGTTATATGTGCTACAATTTTCATCTATGCTATTATCGTATATAAAGTTGGGGCTAACGAAAAAATCCAGTATTGGATTTTTTAAAGTGCAAGAGTTTTAATGAAATAACAGTAAAATCCTTGCACTTTAAACATAAAAAAAGAGGTTAACATTCCAATAGTTAAGTTTTTTTCATATGGCTACCCGTATTGACTCCTATTATACAAATATAAGTAGATGACTTGCCTAGGGCTAACACATTTTTAAAGAAAATGTAATTTTCTTTAAAAATCTAATGCAAGGATTTTAATACAATCTTTTCAAAACCCTTGCACTTAAAACCTGAGTTCGGGATAAGGAATGCTGTCAGCTTTAATCGAAACTTTCATAAACAACTTAAATTTTTGTAGGACTAACGGGTTAATTCAAAGAAATTTGAGGAGGTTTAGGGAAGTTTCGTTAAACCCCAAAGGGAAAATATCTAGCAGGCAATCTTTTGAATATAACCCCGAAATCTCGGGGGAAATAATCCATTATATCTTTGCTTTTTATATTAAAAAGCTCACCTACTATTTTATTTTCTGGCAGCTATTCCTTATCCCGAACTCAGGTTTAAAGAGTCAGGAGCAGACTTAACTTTCAAATTTTTAGACAATTAAGTGTTTTTCAGCAGACCCAAAGTATTTCACTGCTTTGTTTAATCCGCAGTATTCATTGGAGATTTGTAATGAAGCTCTTAGTGCAATAAAATCAAGTACCTAACATTAATTTTGACACGCAAGCGTGGCAACCACTACAGTGAGTATCAAAATATAATTCGGTATTTTTTGCGTAACATCAGTTAATAAGTGTCAATTATTAATTTATTATCAACCATTCGGTTGTTATATTGTTGGATAACCGCCTTGATTTTTGTTTCCATTCGTACCTGGATTTCAAGGTTTGTGTTGGCCAAATTTTTCTTCATACGAGCATCTGTATTTAAATTATATAGACCAACAACCTGTTTTAGGTCATATTGAATTACCCAATTATCCATTATTAGTTGAAAGGCATTGCCATAATAGTTAATTGCAAACTTATCTTTTTTAGGGTGAAGCATATCTTCTCCAAATGCAACATAGGGGTTGTTATAATTTAAGTACGTAAGCACCGTTGGCATAATATCTATTTGTTGAGCCACTGTACTATCAACACCCACCAAATTACTGCCGGGTTGAAATAGAATAATTGGAACTGTATAAGCTCCAACGGATGTTTGATACTCAGGATAGTATGGGGTACAAGTGTGGTCGCCTGTAATTACAAAGAGCGTGTTTTGGTACCAATCTTTGGTTTTTGCTGTTGCAAACAACTTGCTAAGAGCATAATCTGCATAGCCAATACTCTTGTGCATCTTAATTTTCCCTTCCGGAATATCTGCTGCAAGAGATGCAGGTATTTTATGTGGGTGATGCGATGAAACAGAAAAGATGGTACTTAAAAAAGGCTCTTCAAAACTATCCATAGTATTAATAGCAAAAGGTAGAAATAGGTGATCCCAAATGCCCCAAACTCCATCATAATCATTCTCGTTCCCATATTCATTTAATCCAAAGTAGTTTTCTACCCCAGCCTGAACTACAAATGAATTTAAGCCCAAAGAACCATTGGGGGCTCCGTGAAAAAATGACGTATGATACCCTTTTTTAGTTAGCTCAGTTGCCAATGAATTTATTTTATTGCCAGAATAATTAGAAACCGTAAAAGACTCCTGAAGAGACGGAATACTTGCTAAAACAGCAGGACTCCCTTCAATCGAAATTCTACTATTGGCGTAGGAGTTTACAAAAATATAACTGCTTTCAATTAATGAATCTAAAAATGGAGTATAGCCCTTATATGTACCACCATCTAAATTACGATTAAAAGCACCTACTGTCTCTCGACCCAGACTCTCCACTATTATTAAAACAACATTTAGGGGTTTAAAAGTGGCCATATCTTTTGGTGTTTTAGCCAGAGGGTATTCAAGCTCTAATGTAGCACTGTCAAAATAAGCTTGTTTAGGAAAAACAGGCTTATCCAACGACATCATCATAGTAAAGGGCGTGTTCTGTACCAATACAATATCTCCGGGGTTTTCAACATATTGCCCTGCATCTGATGGTGACAATGGAAAATCTTGTTTAGGAGGCAGCCCACTTCGCATACCAAGAATAGAAAAGCCTATATAAACAATAAACAAGATGGTTTGGAGGAAAAAGGTTTTAATTGAGACAACTTTTTGTAGTGGTTTAGCCAGTTTCTTACTTACGATAAAAAGTAAAGCCATCAGTAGCAACCAAACAAGTACAACTAAAAAATAGTCCGCCACCATATTATATACTAACTGAAAGTAGTTTTCTTCATTGGCAAACTCTTCAAACACAGTTATTGTGGTTCGCTTAGAGGTAAACTTATAATAGGCAAAATCTATACAGTTAAGAGCCAGAGCTACTGCATTTGTTATGTAAAAAAGATAATTTGTTATTGCACGGTATATTGGGTTATTTTTCCCGTTTACCGGAATTAACATTAAGATGGCATAGAGCGAGTTAATATATAATACAGCAGATAAATCGAACCTTAAGCCTCCAAGAAAAATAATGACGAGCTGATAAAGCGTAGTTGTATGGAAACTGTCAAGATTAAATAAATAGAATAATAAGCGGGTAATTGTAAAAAGCACCATCGCCAGGCTCAGTTTTAACAGTACCTCTGTTATCGGATAAGAGCGTATTTGTTTTAGCATAAAAATATTTTTTCTTAAAAAATAATTACTCCCACTTCCAATCACCTCCAATTCTAAGTTTTTCTTCCAAATCATTTTCAAGCATAAATGCTTTGGTTTGGGCAGAATTCATTCGTTGGAATGGCAGTGTATCGGCATTGGCAACCGAGTATAATATCATTGTGCCAAACCGAACGTTATTGGTGATATCTACCTTCTTTACCAAGCTAAAATCATCACAGTCTGCATGGTAGCAATTATAAATGGAGCGCTCCATATTGGAATGTAACGATACAATGGGTACGCCTTCGAGCATAAAAGGCTGGTGGTCGCTATGCAAACCTGCTTTGGAAGTAAATTTGTTTTGATACGAAGAGTCAAGCTGTTGAATTTTGGAACCCAACGTTTGAAAAAATAGTGAATCAACGCTTTTGCCAGAGGCATTTACTCCGATAGGGTTGCCCGTCATATCAAGGTTTATCATTGCTTTTATATTATGAATGCTCCCGTTTTCGATGGCTCGTGAAACCATATACTTGGAGCCCAACAGTCCTTGTTCTTCGCCCATAAAGAGTATAAATTTTACGGTTCTTTTGGGCTGTAGTTTATTCGCCTTAAAGCTTCGGGCTATATCTATAATACTAAATGAGCCAATGCCGTTATCAATGGCACCTGTGGCCAGATCCCAGCTATCTAAATGCCCTCCTAATACAATTTCTTCCTCTGGTAACTCACTTCCTTTAAGCGTGGCAATAATATTTCTTGCTTTAATAGAGCCGCTGATATTGGTCATATTAATAGCTGCTTTTACATTCTTCCCACTTTCAATTTGGGTTTTTAGCATCATTCCGTCTTCTAACCCAATGCACATTGCAGGCACTTTTAATATTTTACCTGTTACCGAAGCAGTACCTGTTAGCAGTACACCTCCTTTTACCTGGTTAAAAAGAATCACTCCAATGGCTCCGTGCTTAATGGCTAAAGCCGTTTTTTCTGATCGATGAAGATTGTGCTTTCCTTTTTCGGTGCCTGGCAAAAGGCTTATATAAGCAAGTACAACTTTCCCGATAACATCTACACTATCATAATCCTCAGCTAGGCCGTTGCCCATAAAAACAATATCAGCAGCTACTAAGGCATGCTCGGGCGACATCCCCAAACTTACCACTGGTAAGGTGCTCACTTCTCCATCAATATTAACCGTTAGTTGCACCGATCCTCGGCTCCAGGCATCTACTTCAAATTCCTGATATTGTACATCTTCAAATCCATAGGATTTTAGCTTGTTAAACACATACTCCTCTGCCTTGGCTCCATTTTCAGAACCTGTAAGCCGGTGGCCAATGGTAGAAGTGGCTTCTTCTAAAGTGGCATACGCCATTGAATTCGCCTTTATTTCTTTATCTAGCTTTTGAAACAATTTAAAAGAACCCTCCTCAGAAGGAGAGCAGGCAAACAGGCTTGTTATTAAAAGTATGGATAGGTAACGCATAAATCAAATTTTTTTGAGCTACCAAAGTACGGAATTCTATTGGGAACTAACCTTTGCACAAAACCTTATGCCTCTAACGCTTCTACGGTTTCTACAGCAGGAATGGCTCTTTTAAGGAGGGTTTCTATCCCTGCTTTAAGCGTAATGGTACTTGAAGGACAACCACTGCACGAGCCTTGTAAAAGCACTTTTACCAACCCTTTGTTAAACGAGTGAAAACTAATGGCTCCGCCATCTTGTTCTACTGCAGGTTTGATGTATTCATCCAGTACGCCTTTAATCTTGGCTACAATTTCTTCATCGCCTACGTTTACAGGAACTTCATCAAACTCAGGTTCTTTCGTTTCGTGAAAATCGGGCACCATTTCGCCCACCTCAATGCCTTTGGTAAGGGCTTTGGTTATAAATTCGCGAGCAGCACCTTGTACCTCCATCCAATCGGTATCTTCTTTTTTGGTGAGGGTAATATAGTTGCTGGAGAAAAAGACCTCCTTTACCCAAGAGAATTTTTCGAATAAAAGTTTTGCCAGTGGTGAGCCACTGGTTTGAGTATAGCTTGTGAAATCGTGAAAAAAATCTTGTTGAACCAACATATAATTCGCCACAAACTTCATGGTGTTTGGGTTGGGTGTTGACTCTATGTAAATATTGGTTGCCTTGGATTCCATAATTCAGTGGATTTAAGGTTCAAATTTAATACGTTTGACATTCAATCTCTAATTAGTGCCTGTTAGAAAACACATCGAAATTTAAATAGCTTCTTTTGACAACCTTTCCATTTTTTTCTAATCGCTTGATGCTTAGGCATCAACTCATAGAAAGGAAATGGAAATCTTATCCAAAATAATTCTATTTGAAAAAATCGTCTGTTTTCTAACAGGCACTAATTACATTTTGCTAAATAAAATACGTTATTTAATAAAGACTATCTTTAACAAATTGTTATCAATTATTTTTTAGTTATTTTATCAATTGATTTAATAGTTATTTGTACTATTGAGTATTTTCTAATTCAAACGGAAACAGAAAAACATAAGATAAAATCTTGACTAATAGACTATTGTCTAACCTTATTAATCTAACCCAAATTCAAATTATGAAAAAACGAGTACTTATTTTGAAAGGGAAAATTGCGAGTATCGCAATAGTATTTTTATCCCTTTATTCTATTAACGTGCAGGCACAAATTCCTGCTGGCTATTACGATACCGCATCTGGTTTATCAGGTGCACCGCTTAAAACTGCTCTAAATGGCATTATTTCCGGGCATACAACATACCCTTACAGTAGCAGCAGTACCGATGTATGGGATATTTTAAAAGTAGCCGACCGTGACCCCAATAATTCTGCAAACGTTATTGGACTCTATTCGGGTTTTTCAATGGATGCTGCAGCGGAATACGCAGGAGGGTCTGGCTGGAATAGAGAACATGTTTGGGCAAAATCGAGAGGAGATTTTGGAACCTCTCAAGGTGCAGGAACAGACCTTCATCATTTGAGAGCTGCCGATATTTCTACTAACTCTGCCAGAAATAACCGGAATTTTGATTACGGCACCAATTTCTATGTAGATGGATCTGGAACCTATTCAGGGCCAACACTTTCTAAAACTAGCACTACTGATTGGGTTTGGGAGCCTAGAGATGAAGTGAAAGGCGATGTTGCACGTATGATTTTTTATATGGCTACCAGATATGAAGGGTTTAATGGAGACCCAGATTTAGAATTAACTGAAACCTATCTAACAAATACAGATAAAAGCCCTGTTCACGCAAGACTATCTACCTTGTTGGCTTGGCATCAAGCTGACCCCGTAAGTGCTGCAGAACAAACTCGGAACGATGTGGTATATAGTTACCAAAATAACAGAAACCCATTTATTGACCATCCGGAATATGTGTGTTTAATTTACTCTTGTGCAGGTGGCTCTAATACCCCTCCATCTTTTACATCAACTACTGTTACATCAGGCACGGTTGGCACTACGTACACGTATAATATAATAGCCACAGATGCTGATGCAGGAGATGTGCTAACAATAACGGCAACAACAATTCCCTCCTGGCTTACTCTTAGCGATAATGGAAGTGGGTTGGCAACACTTACAGGAACTCCACAGAGTACAGATGTGGGCAGTAATGCAGTAGTTATTTCAGTAAATGATGGAACAGTTTCTACTAATCAATCATTTACGATAACGGTTGCAGCAGCTAACACTGGAGTAACAACTGACCTGATAATCTCAGAATATATCGAAGGGTCTTCTTATAATAAAGGGATTGAAATCGCCAATTTCACAGGAGCCTCAATTAATCTGGCTAATTATTCCCTACAAAAGCAAACAAATGGCTCTGGTTCTTGGAGCTCGCAATTGACTTTAAGTGGAACAATTTTAAATGGAGATGTGTTTGTAGTAGTACACTCTTCAGCAGATGCAGCAATGCAAGCAGAAGCTGATTTAGTAACAAGTTCATCCTTTATAACTTTTAACGGGAACGATGCTGTGGGTCTATTTAAATCGGGTTCCTTACTAGATGTGGTTGGTGTTTTTAATAGTTCAGCCAACTTTGCTAAGGATGTGACTTTAGTTAGAAAAGTTGCTATTTTAGCCCCCTCTACAGCATATATTACTTCAGAATGGGACAGTTATTCTACTAATACTTTTTCCTATCTGGGAAGTCACCAAATAAGTGGAGGAGGGACAACAGATACAGCCGCTCCTTCAATACCCACAGGGTTGGCTGCAAGCAATATCACCCAAACTTCTTTTACACTTTCTTGGGCAGCCTCCACAGATAATGTAGGTGTAACTGGCTACGATGTTTATCAAGGAGGGGCATTAGTAACTTCGGTAACCGGAACAAGTGTAAATATTACAGGTCTTACCGCTTCTACTACGTATGCCTATACGGTTAGGGCTAAGGATGCAACAGGAAATGTTTCTGTAGCAAGTACCGCTTTATCGGTTACAACATTAGCTGAGGTTGATACAACCGCTCCTTCAATACCCACAGGGTTGGCTGCAAGCAATATCACCCAAACTTCTTTTACACTTTCCTGGGCAGCCTCCACAGATAATGTAGGTGTAACTGGCTACGATGTTTATCAAGGAGGGGCATTAGTAACTTCGGTAACCGGAACAAGTGTAAATATTACAGATCTTACAGCTTCTACTACGTATGCCTATACGGTTAGGGCTAAGGATGCAGCAGGAAATGTTTCTGTAGCAAGTACCGCTTTGTCGGTTACAACAATTGCCAATACGGTAACCTATTGTACATCAAGCGGAAACTCTGTGGCGTACGAATATATAGATTTGGTGCAACTGGGAACCATAAGTAATGCATCGTCTGCTAATGGTGGGTATGGAGATTTTACCAGCCTATCAACAAATCTGAATGTGGGAAGCTCTAATACAATCACATTTAGTGCAGGCTTTTCTGGTTCTACTTATAATGAAAACTGGAGTGTATGGATAGATTATAACCAAAATGGTGATTTTAATGATGCAGGCGAGCAAGTGGTAACAGGAAGCACATCCAATGGGGGTAATTTTAGTGCCAGCTTTGTTGTACCGGCAAGTGCCAGTTTGGGTGCTACTCGTATGCGGGTTACTATGGTTTGGAATGCTAGCCCTGCTAATTGCGGTAATTTTAGTTATGGAGAAGTGGAAGATTATACTGTAAACATCACTTCTGGTGCTGGAGCAAGAACATCTGCCGTTGTGGCTACAGGAAATGAACTAAACAAGGATTATTTCATCGAGTCTGTTAGTGTTTATCCTAACCCTTCAACAGATATGTTGACAGTAAATATAAAAAAGGTACTTTCAGCAAAGGCCATTGATATGAATGGAAAAACAATCTATCTGGAGTTAGACCCCTCTTCTCGTATGGTAAATATTTCTCATTTGCCAAGTGGTATATATATACTTAATGTGGGTACAGAACGTGGTGTTTTTACAGCAAGGTTCACAAAAAGATAAATAAGTTTTGGGGAGCTTTGCTTCAGCTTAGGAAGTTCAGAAGTTAAAAGGGGGAGAAGGCCATGGCCTTCTCCCCCTTTTTGATTACAGTAATTCTATTTTTTGCTTTCACCTTCGGTATCTGATCGCAGTTGATACCAATTAATGTTTCGGGTAAAATACATGGTTGCACTAAGCATAAGTGTTAACCCAATGCTACCCATAAGTAATGCGTAGTCGGTTAGCTGAAGAGTTACAAATAAAAAGCCATAAATACCTGTAAGCGTACCTACGAGCAATAAACTATGTTTTTTTGATTTAAAAACACTAAGCGAATAAAGCGATATCATACTAACCACGGCTACCGCTGAAATGAGGTAGGCTGTGTTAAAATTAGAATGTTCGGATAATGAAATAAGCAATACATAAAATAAGCTTAGTGAGAGACCCACCAAGGTGTATTGAAAAGGGTGTATTTTTCTTTTAGTAAGAATTTCGACTAAAAAGAATATGACAAAAGTAAGCACGACCGTCATAACCGCATATTTTGCTGATCGCATAGACTTTTGATAGTCATCCATTGGAAGCATAAAATCCACCCCAAAAACAGACTCTGAAAGGTTATACTCCTGTCCTTCTCCTGTCCAGTACTCAGGAAAATTCCTATTAAGTTGAAGTACCTCCCAACTAGCCGTAAACCCTTGGTCTGTTACCTCCCTTTCGTCTGGAATAAAGTTGCCATTAAAGCTTGGCGATGCCCAAGACGATTGCAGAGCAATATTGGTAGTGCTACCCACCGGCATAAACGACAAATTATAACTGCCTTGCAAATCAAGATCAAATTTGAAGTTTATGGGGGTGTTATTCATGGCCTCTAAGCCAGAAATGGCAAGAGTTATTCCGGAAGGAATAAGTGTTAGAATGTTTGAGCCGGATTGCACTTCCAACTTCTCTTCGTTCCAATTAAAAATAACATTTTTCTTAATGCCTCTTAAATCTGATATGCCAACTGTAATAAATGCCTCCTCCCATTTTATTTCTTTAAGACCTGACTGAACAGGTTTTACTTTTATATCAAAAGATCCAGAAACAGTCATTTTAGAATCATAAACTACAACTTCATAAATTCCTCTTCTTAGTTTTTTGGGCTCAACTTTACCTTTTATGTTTAGGGTAGAAGGAAGCAAATAGTAGTAATCTTGAACCGTTACAATCGATCCACCAGCTTCATCAGATTTCTCTTGCCAGTACTCATATACAACAGGAATTGTTATGATTGGACCACTTATTAATTGCGAATTTGCCCACTTAGAACTCACCTCTTCCGTGGTTGCTTCGTTCAACGCCTGCCGTTCATAAATAATTGATTTCACCATTTCGGTAGGTATTAGCAGTAACAAAATTAAGAAGGTAATAATACCTAATTTAAGGCTAACAGAATTCCTTACCCAACTGCCAACTCTGTCAAAAACTGTTCTTTCGTTTTCCATAATATATTGTTTATGCTACTTTGTATTTCAAAGTGACCATGTAAAATTTTTATTTTAATAATGACTCTATGGCTTTAATATGTTTTTTAAACGCAGATTTACCACTAGGTGTCGCAAAATATTTGGTGTTGGGTTTACGGTCAATAAATTTCTTTTCAAATGTTATATAAGCCGCTTTTTCTAAGGCTTTTAAATGACTTGCTAAATTACCATCTGTGGCCTTTAACAAATTTTTTAACATATTAAAATCAAGGAACTCATTCACCATAAGTGCCGACATAATTCCTAGGCGCATTCTGTTTTCAAATGCTTTGTTAAGGTCTTTAAATGCTTTCACGACCCATATTTTAATTGCATAATAATGCCATAAACAATATGGAGTATGCCAAAACCGAATGCCCAAAAGAATAAGCCATACCCAATAAAAAGCATGGCGACTAAACCCAACACTATTTCTACCATACCCAGCGTGCCAACCTCCTTAAACGTGTATTTGCTTGCGTTTACGAGTGCCAATCCGTAAAATATAAGTGTTAATGGTGCCAATAGGCCAAGCAAACCCTGCTGTAATAAGAGTATAGAAACAAGCCCTCCTGTTACCAAAGGAATGGCTAGATTGATAAGTAAAAGCTTGGTTTGAGCATCCCACAAAGGTTGATTCATTTTTCTTGCTTTTCGTTTAGTAAAAAACACCCCTGCTAAAACTGCGGCTATTATTGTTGTACTTGCAAGCACTAGTAACTTAAAAGTAATTCCTTCGTCTCCACGCTGAACCGTGTACTCCATCGATGAAGGTGCATACATCAATGAATGGGCAAACCAAGCTGCGATAAGTGCAATAACCCCTGCCGAAATTCCTGATAATCCACTTAAAGAAATGAATTTTGAAGATCGATTCATCATCTCTTTAATCTCTTTTAAGTCTTCGATGTATTCTTCTTTTTCTTTCATATAAAAGTACTTTGCGTTTCAAAGTTAATAATTATTAAGAGAAATCCAAATGAGTAGATAACTTCTATTCAATCCTCATGCTAATAAATAATGTTTTTTGGTAAGGGTTGGCATTATTATCAGAAATAAAAATAAGTTCGTTGCCCGAAGCATTAAAGCTTACCCCTTCCATATTGTCTAAATAAGGAGATGCGGAAAAATTTGTCAAAAGTTTACCTTTTATGATCTCATTTTCTTCAGATGGGATAAGAGCTCGATAAATTCGAACCGAATTCCCTTTGGGGCCTAAGTAGGCTCTTTCAACCACCAATAAGGTTGAATCGTTTAGCGTTAAAAGCTCAGTAATGCCATTATCATTGCGTTTATCATCTGGCAAAACATCTAAACTATAGGTATAAATTTTCTCAGTTTCTTCGGATAAATTATAAGCAATGATATGAGTAAAATCTCCAGATTTAGGGCGCTCCAAGCCCATATACATAATTTCTCCATCAGGACTAAAACATAAGCCTTCATACCCTCTATTATGCCGTTGCTTAGCTGTTGATGTGTACACCACGTCAAGCTTATTTTCAACATTCAACTTATAAACATACGAGGTGCCATCCCCTTCTTCGGCAATATAAAGTTGATTGTCTTTGGGATTAATTCGAATAGACTCTGCTTCTAATGATCCGTGGTTTAAATAGAAAACACTATCAAACTTAACAATCATTCCAGAGTCGGCAACTACGATTTCAGCCAAGAAAACATGTGCCTTTTTCCTCGATTGCGGAACCACATAGTAAACATTACCAATACCCGTGTACTCAATCCCGGAAAGCTCCTCAACCACCTCATTTCTAAAAATGGTGTTATAAGGAATAGTACTAATACCATTAAAGATTAATGTATCTAATTGTTGTGCTTGGGTGCTCCCAACTATTGTAACAACTAAAAGGATCGTTATTAGAACAACCCCTTTCTTAACTAACATTTTCAGGTTTATGGTTAAGTTCACCTTCGCTGCTTGCTACTAATGTGGCTACTGTGGCATCACCGGTAACATTTACTACCGTTCGTAACATATCCAAAGGCCTGTCTAAGGCAATAATAAGTGCCAAACCTGCCGGGTCAACACCAATTGAACCAAGTACAATTACCAACATAATTAACCCTGCACCAGGCACAGCGGCAGCTCCAATGGAAGAAAGGGTAGCAGTAATCACAATGGTTAACTGATCCATCAGGGTTAAGTCGTGCCCGAAGGCTACTGCAATAAATACGGCAGAAATGGCCTGGTGAATACTGGTTCCATCCATATTAACAGTGGCTCCCATGGGTAACACAAAACTTGTTACTTCTTCAGATACACCCAGGTTATGCTCCACTCTTTCCATGGTTAAAGGCAAAGTAGCTGCACTTGAACTGGTAGAAAAAGCAAGCATTTGAGCCGGAAAAATAGCTTTAAAAAAGTCTCTGTATTTTATTTTAGTAAAACTTGTAATAATAACTGGATAGAAAACGAAGATCATAAACACCAAACCAAAAACAACGCTTAACCCATAAATGCCTAAAGCGGTAAAAAGGTCTAATGCTCCGGCAGGGTCGTCTCCGGCTACATCTACAATAAGGCCAGCAATTAAAGCAGCCACCCCAATAGGGGCGTATTTCATAATAATATCCACAATATTAAGGATGATATTATTTACGCCTTTAAAAAATTTCTTAACAGGTGCAACCACTTCTTGGTCGCTCATAACCATGGCAATACCAAATAAGAAAGCAAAAAAGATTACCTGAAGCATTTTTCCGTTGGTACTCAAGGCTTTAAATAAGTTGGAAGGAACAATGTCTTCCATTACCTGTAAGGGGCGAGCCTTTTTTACGTTCGAAGCTTTGTCTTGTTTTACCATCGCATCTTTGGCAAACTTTTCTTTCAGTTCTATCCTTTTTTCATCTGGTAAATAAGAGCCAGGGTTTACCACATTAGCAATTAATAGTGCCAACGTAATGGCCAAAACGGTTGTTGTTAAATACAGGCCTAATGTTTTACCTCCAATTCTGGATAGTTTAGAGGTATCGGTCATATTAGAAATGCCATCAATTAATGACACCAAGATTAGTGGGATGGCAATCAGCTTTAACATACTCACGAATATGGTACCAAAAGGCTTTATCCAATCCAATACAAATTCGTTTCCTCCAAAAAATATGGCGATAACACCAATGACTACTCCAAGGAGCATACCAATGCCAATTTTAGCCACCAAAGACATTTTTTTCATCTGTATATATTTATTTTAAACCGACCTGATGGAACCAGAACTAAGTTTAAAATTATCCCGCTAAAAAGAGCAAATGAATATTTTAAACAAGTAGATTTCACTATTCGATTATTAAGTATAAAAAATAGAATTCTTACGAACAATTAATGCTCCAAAGTAGTGGATTGTGCTCGTAATACAAAGTCGGCAAGCACAATGGCAGCCATTGACTCCACAATGGGTACTGCTCTTGGCACTACACAGGGGTCGTGGCGCCCCTTGCCTTTTATTATTGCTGCTTTGCCAAATTCATCAACAGTGGCCTGCTCTTTCATAATGGTGGCTACAGGTTTAAAAGCTACGCTAAACACCACATCTTCGCCATTGGAAATGCCTCCTTGAATTCCACCGGAGTGGTTTGTTTGGGTAGAGATTTTTACTCCTGGTTCGAATAAATCATTATGTTCAGAACCTTTCATTGCAGACCCCTCAAAGCCACTGCCAAACTCCACGCCTTTTACCGCATTAATAGAAAGCATTGCGTGCCCTAACCCTGCGTGAAGCTTATTAAATACAGGTTCGCCCAACCCAACTGGCATATTGCTAACCACACAAGAAACAACACCCCCAATGGTGTCGCCATCTTTCTTTGTTTGCTCGATGAGGGCGATCATTTTATTGGCTACTGCTTCGTCTGGGCAACGCACCATATTGCTTTCGGTTTTGCTTAAATCTAAGGAGGTGTATGGCGTTTCTAACTTAACAGTACCTACTTGGCTTACATAAGCTTGTACATTAATTTTTTTATGGGCCAATATTTGCTTGGCAATAGCTCCTGCAGCTACCCAGCCTGCGGTTATACGTGCTGAGGTTCTTCCTCCTCCTCGGTGGTCGCGGTGGCCATATTTTTCCTGGTAGGTATAATCTGCGTGCGAAGGCCGATAGACCTTTACATTATGGTCGTAATCTTTAGAGCGAGCATCGCTGTTTGCAATAATGATGGTGATGGGTGCTCCTGTAGATTTGCCCTCGAATACGCCTGAAATTATTTCAAATGCTTCTGTTTCATTACGAGCCGTGGTAATTTTTGATTGCCCCGGCCTTCTTCGTAAAAGTTCAGATTGAATAAAGTCAGAATCAATTACCAACCCGGCAGGGCAGCCGTCTATTACTATTCCGATGGAGGGGCCATGCGATTCTCCGAAGGATGTTATTTTAAAAATGGTGCCTAGTGAATTGCTCATATATTTTGGCCACTAAGGCTCAAAGGCTCAAAGAACCACGAATACTATTCGGGTGCTATCTATGAGACTTGTTGCCTACATGGCATTCGTTGAATTTAACTTATTTCTAAGCTTTAGATTTAAAAATCAGGAAAGCTGAGATACTTATCACCAACAAAATAAAGACATTCATAGCAATTCTGAGGGCAGGCCAGTCGTTTTGATACATAAATTCATTACTTTCAATCTCAATCAGGTCATAAAAGGAGCCCAAATCATTAGAAATAATGGATTCATTTTTGCGGCTTTCTCCTGTAACGGTAAGTACCACATTCGATTTTAAGGTATCGTAATTATCTTTCCTCAGGTTAAAAAATATCCATTCAAAATGATTGCCTAAGTTATAAGTGCCTGGTTCTTTTGGTATTCCATAATAATTGAATGCCTTGGTGCCTGTTACTCTATTGCCCGAACGATTTATTTGCTGGCTTGTGTTGGGTGGGTATAACTCTAAATTTTCAGACTCTGCAATTACCGGAGCGGTAATACCCGCTACATTGCCTTCGCCATAAATATTAAAATCGTAATTAAAGCTTTCTCCCGTGTTCAGCTCCGTTTTATCTATTTTCTCTCTCAGTTTAAAATTACCTACAGCCACCTTATCCTTAAAAGGATGTGGAGGAAGCTCTTTTACTTTTACTGTAACCGTTTTGGTTCTAAACTTTTTAAGGCTTTCTTGTCGGTTTTGCCCAAAGAAAGAAGGGTTTTTGGCTACCTTATATTTTATCATATCCAACCCTACGGAAGGAAACACAATGTCTTCGTTATTAAGCGGATAGAAAGCTCCCTGATACACTTTATACTGGGTGTAGTTTTTACCGTTAATGGTTACTCGTTGCCCGTTAATTTGCTCAATGCTGAAATTTTCTTCCCAGCAACTGGCAGGCTTAACTACTTTTAGTATTTCACCCAATTGCCTTCCTAAATCATAAAATTGTAAGGGTGCTCGGTTGGCTTCTGCCACATAAAAGGCCAAAGTGGTGGTAAAGCCTTCCCCTACATACACCGATTTTTTGTCAGTGGACAAAGCAAAAAAAGCATCTTCCTTTATATCAACAAATTCGGTGGGAGCACTTCGTTTCCTACCAAAAAAACTATCGAAAGGGTCAGAGTAATTATTATGTTGTTGCACTGCCTCTTTAACCGTTATGGTAGTTCCGGGCGATTTAAGCAGAAAGCCATTGGCATTAATTTCAAACGGAGGCAATGTATAAGTTCCTTTTCCAGAGGCACTATAGTTCATAATAATGCTATGGGTTGAAGACACCCTGCCATTTACAATATTGGTTTGGCTAGACGAAGATGTGCCCAGTTTTCGAAACCCTTTAATGTCTGGGAATTTATCATATGATTTAATATTGCCATTTTTGGAAACAATGGAAATGGTAAAGGTCTGATTCTCCCCAATGGTATTTCTACCCAATTGGATACTTAAATCTTGCCCTTGGGCAAAAAATGAACCTATACTTAATATGGTTAAAACTAAATATTTCATATATAAAACATAAAAACCATAATTAAATTTAGCTCAGAGCCTTTGATAGATTCTGAAATACCGTGCTGCTGATTTTTATGCACCACAAATATGCAAGACAGGTTTGAAACTGTGGCAACCGATTATAAAAATTTCTTTGATTTGATAAGGAAAACTTGTAACTTTTCAACTCCATATACGAGAAGTGCGAACAGATCGTTTAAAGGGAAATGTTCTTAAATTTAATTAATAATTTATGCTGGAATATGTAAAGACCATCTTGAAAAAGGTGAGTTTCGATTTAGCGCTCTTCGAGAAAGAGCTATTGAAAGCAATTGATAATTTATTGTTAAGAGAAATAAAGATTCTCAAACGCTGGTGTTACCGGTCTTTTGGCAAATCTTACAGGCCAATTTTAGATCGCTGTTTTGTTATTGCAACGTAAAAAAAATAATTATATCACTTTAAGCCCGGTTATTAGTTTAATCGGGTTTTTTTATGGGCGAAAACAATAGAACTTTCTTGGAATCGGGCGTTTCCAGTTCTTTCTCAAATTGAAGACCAAGCTTTTCTAGTAATTTAATTGACGATTGATTGTCTTCATCCGTAATACCAACAATTTTTGAAAGAGCTAATTTTTTATATCCATATCGCAAACAAGCCATTGCCGCCTCATAGGCATACCCTTTTTTAAAATAGTCTGGATGAAATGCAAAACCGATATCAACATCTTCCAGTGTGTCTCTCTTAATTAGCCCACAAGTACCAACTGGCGCACCAATTTCTTTTAAAGTTACAAGCCATAGTCCAAAGCCATTTGAGGTATAGCTATCAATTCTCTCTTGAATATTAGCTTCTGCATCTTTGATACAATGCACGTTTTTGTCACCAATGAATTGAATGTACTGAGGCGTGTTCAAAAGCTCTAGGATGAAAGGCGCATCACCCAATTCCAACTCTTGGATGGCCAATCGTTCGGTGGTGAGGATAGTTTTAATGAGCGGATAATTGTTTGTTAAACTTTACTTTAAGTCCAACATACCCATTTATTCCTGGATTTGGTATATCCATCGGCTTAAATCGTGACAAGTGATCAATATAGGTAGTATTCAATATGTTCTTAATACCAACACTCATCTCAAGAGGAATTTTTTTAGTTTCTAATAATAGATTAATTCCGATATTTAAAAGGTTATAACTTGGGGTTACCGATTCAAACAAACTCGCTCTGTTCTGCGAAAATTTGTAGATGTCTTGAAGATGGATATCTTTTATTCGGAATTTAGATGTTGAAGTAAACTCAACCTTTATTGTTGTATTTATATTGGTAGCAGGTATCAATGGTAAAGGGTTATTTGCTCCATCCTTGGCATAAACCAAGGCTAAATTACTCTCTAAATGTAGCCAATGTATGCTATGAGGGTGATAATGAATTCCAGCCTCACCACCCATAAGTGTTGCATTCGTTTGTTCATATTCATACACAGGAGTGTTGCCAATACTTGTACCTGTAGGTGTTAAAAAGATATAATTGGAGATGTAGTTTAAGTAAGGGTTAATTGACATTTCGATATGTTCATTTCTATAATCAAACGAAAAATCTGCTTGTGTAGCATGTTCGCTTACTAAGTTAGGGTTGCCTACTTCATATCGGTTTGTGCCTTCGTGTATGCCATTAGAAAGTAATTCTGAGGTGTTGGGAGCTCTAAACCCAGAAGCAACATTTGCCCTCAACGTAATTGCATTTAACCCATAAACTATGCCTGCAGAATAATTAAAGCTTTGGTAAAATTTTTCTAATGCCAGAAATACTATTTGACCCATATCATCGAGTCCTTTTTCTGAGTCAATCATCCGCTGGTCGTATCGAATACCTCCTTGCAGTTGCACTGCGTCTAGGTTAATATTTACAATGGTAAAACATCCAATATCTTTTGTGGTTGCATTGGGTATGAGCACTTCTTCTCCACTATTCAAATTCGATTGCCACATTCCTTGAGAACCTAAGATAAACTCGACCTTATCATTTAAAATTGGGGAGTTCCATTTAAGGTTATACGTGCCTGTTTGTAATTGCATGGCTAATGCAGCCACATTTTTATCATCTTCAAACTCTTTACGATTATTATTGGTATAGCCCAGAATTAAATCCCAACTAGCATCCCTAGTAAACAGCGTGTTTTCAATACTAAGGTTATGGTTATTTATTGTTTGAAACGGTAACGCTAATTTTCGACTATTAGAAAGAGCATAATTGATGCCTTCTGTGATACCAAAATCATTTGAAAGGTAGCTATAGCGTACATTGCTAATCCAGTCATTTTTATGAAAACCAAGAGACGTTTTTATGTTTTTTTCGCTAAACCTGGTATTATCAACACGGCCTAAATTGGGTGTATTATAATCAGCGTGAGAGGACAATGAACCAAATACATTCCATAGTATTTTTTCATTATGGAGCTTTAAGCCTACATTATTTATGGAGCCTAAGGTGTTTGATAAAAACTTTGTTTGTGCAAACCCCTCTATCGAATTATGCGTTGCATAGCGTTCATCCACAAAGTAAAGCACTCCTCCCAAAGCATCGGAACCATAAAGTAAAGAGGCTGGGCCTTTAATAACCTCCACCGATTCGATACCCACTTCGCCAATACCAAGCCCATGTTCGGATCCCCACTGCTGATTTTCTATTCGGATGCCTTGGGCATACGTAACAATTCGGTTGCCAGATAAACCTCTAATAATAGGCTTGCCAATACCAACCCCTGTTGTGTTTTGATCTACGCCTGCTATATTAGAAATGGCTTCGGCCAAAGTGAGTGGAGCAGAATTTTGCAGTTCTGTAATTTTTTTTTGTTCAACGCTAACTACGTTTTCATTTTGCAGTTTACCAGTAGGAATAGACACCACCACTTCTTCCAACTCCATGTGTGTTGGTTCAAGATAAAATGTTTTAGAAGATACTGCACTAAAATCAATTTCATCTTTAAGTGTAGAATAGCCAACAAATGAGATTAAAATTTGAATGTTTTTCGGGTGGTAATGTTCGATTTCGAATTGACCATCCATATTTGTAACTCTGCCTGTGTTGAGTTCTACAAAAAATACATCTGCGTAGGGAATTGGCTCCTTGGTTTCTTTATCCAGTACTGTGCCCGTAAACACTTGTGCATTAGCAGTTAGTATACATAAAGAAAATAATGTGAAGAATAGAGATGTTTTGTTTAAAAAATGAACCACTTTTTTGAGGTTGTGCTTAGCAAAAATGATACTCAAATATACTTGTTCTCATTTGGAAGAACACTGATTTTAGAAGCTGGTAAGCTCTAAAATTTCATCCGAGCTATTATTGAGAAAATTTTCTATTTTAGATTTGTTTTTAGCAACTAAAGCTGAAATAGATAAGGTAGATAAATTTCCTGTCCTTAACCAAATAACTTTTGGCGGCACTCCTCTTAAAGTAGTCAGGTCAACAAAATTTGAATCAAAAGTTGCTATTGCAAACCCATTTTTCTTAGCATATTCAAAAATGGCTATATCAGTGGCATTTTCTAAGCGAAGATGCCTCACCTGCTTCGATCCAGGAAAGTCTAACTCAAGTAATTTGATTATTTTAGGAGAAATATTTTGGTCAAATAAGATTTTCAAGAAGCAACATTTAATTTCCGCTCTCTATTGGCAGCAAAGGCAAGACAAGCATTAATCATTTTTTCATCTAGTTCTTCAAAATCAGAAATTATTTCCTCTTTAGTCATCCCATTCGATAACCAATTAAGAACATCATAAACCGATATTCTTGTACCCTTAACACAAGGGCGACCAAACCTTTTATCCGCTTTGATTTCAATATAGTCTTGGTAATTCATAAAGTAAATTTACGAAATAATTAGCTGTCCATCAATAGGCTCCGCTCCTCCTATTTTAAAAAGGCTATATTCCTTTTTAATCCACTAAACTTTGTTCGCTTAACAGCAGATTTTTTAAACACCTTGCTAAACACCTCTTGGGTTATTTCTTGCCATTCATTTTTAGTTAACCCTTCTAATGCTGGATTTGGTTCAAACCGAGGTTCGCTGTGCCCAATCGAAAACCGGTTCCACGGGCATATATCTTGGCAGATGTCGCAACCAAACATCCAATCTTCGAATTTACCTTTCATTGAGTTTGGCAACTCGTCTTTTAGCTCAATGGTAAAATAAGAAATGCATTTGCTTCCATCTACCAATCCAGCTTTGGTAATGGCATTGGTTGGGCAGGCATCTACACAGGCCGTGCAGGTGCCACAATGATTGACAATTGGGCTATCATATTCTAATTCTAAATCGAGGATGATTTCGGCTAAGAAAAAGAAGCTGCCTTTTTGTTTAGTAAGTAAAAGCGAATGTTTCCCTAGCCAACCCAACCCACTTCGGGCTGCCCACTGCCTTTCCATCACCGGGGCAGAATCAGTAAACACCCGACCTTCAATGCGACCAATTTCTTCTTCCAAGAAACTAAAAAATGTTTTCAGCTTATCCTTAATCACAAAATGATAATCTTCGCCATAGGCGTATTTCGCTATTTTATAGGTATCGTCTGTTGCTAAGTCTTTGGTGGGATAATAATTATAGGCCAAGGAAATAACTGACTTCGCACCTGGTACCAACTTGGTAGGATCTAATCGTTTATCAAAATGATTGGCCATATAGCCCATTTGACCATGGTTATTATTAGCAAGCCAGCTTTCAAACTGTGGAGCAACATCTGCTAAGTGCTCTGCTTTGGAAATGCCACAAGAGATAAAGCCCAGCTCTTTAGCCTTGGCTTTTATAAAGGCGGTATGTTTTGACTTTATTGACATGGAGATTTAACCGCAAAGGCACTGAGGCGCAAAGGAAAGCAATTAGTCGGTTAGTTTTACTTCTCTTATAATATAAAAGGATTCGATAATAGCTAAAATTCCTGCAATCAAGCTTAAAACCATTGCGAACAGAGAGGTTCCTGAGCTTATAGTACCAAAAATTAAAACTGTTAAAACGAAATAAGCAATATAGCTTTTTTTTACAATTACAGGCAATTTCAATTTGCGCAAAACCACCCCTTTAATAAGTAGTAGCAGAAACAAAATAGGCATTACGTATAATGGGACAATTATCATAAATAAACCATCATTATTAGTGCTCCCCCATTCAAAGTAATTTATCAAATAGGTCTGCAAATAAGCCATGCAACCAAAACTTACAGCGATTAGAATGTTAATAATAGACAGGCTAAGAATTTTTGTTTTATCCATTTAATTTTTTCTCTGCGTCTTTGCGGTTATTCGCCTACCCATCAAACAATCCCCTCGTCTTACCAGGTGGAATAATTTTTAGATGTTTATAAGCCAATTCTGTTGCTTCTCTTCCTCTTGAAGTTCGTTTAATAAAGCCCTCCATAATTAAAAAAGGCTCATAGACTTCCTCAATAGTTTCGGCTTCTTCGCCACAAGCCGTGGCAATGGTAGAAATACCCACAGGGCCTCCTTTGAACTTATTAATAATGGTGGAAAGGATCCGAATATCCATATCATCCAATCCATATTGATCAATATCGAGTGCAGTAAGAGCCATTTCAGCAATGGGCTTTGTAATGATTCCATCGCCTTTTATTTCAGCAAAATCTCGTGTTCTACGAAGCAAGTTATTGGCAATACGAGGCGTGCCTCTACTTCTTCGAGCTATTTCTACAGCGGCATCTGCATCAATTTTTGTATTTAGTATGGCAGCAGACCGCTTAATAATTTTTGATAATAGCTTAGAATCGTAAAACTCTAGCCTGGCATTTATGCCAAAACGAGCACGAAGTGGAGCCGTTAATAAACCTGAACGAGTAGTTGCGCCAACTAATGTAAATGGAGACAAAGAAATTTGTACAGAACGGGCACTTGGGCCAGAATCCAACATAATATCTATCTTAAAATCCTCCATAGCCGAGTATAAATACTCTTCTACAATAGGATTAAGTCGATGAATTTCATCAATAAAAAGCACATCGTGCTCTTCTAAATTAGTGAGCAAACCAGCCAAATCTCCCGGTTTATCTAGCACAGGGCCTGAGGTGGTTTTAATACCTGTGTTTAACTCATTGGCTATAATATAGGAAAGTGTGGTTTTGCCTAAGCCCGGGGGGCCGTGTAAAAGAACGTGATCTAAGGCTTCGCCTCTATTTTTAGCAGCTTGCACAAAAATGCGGATGTTATCCACCAATTTATCCTGCCCACTGAAGTCATCAAACGACAATGGTCTTAAGGCCTTATCAATGTCTTGGTCCTCATTTGAAAGCCCTGATTCTTCTCCACTTAAATAATCTTCGCGCATAAACCTCTCAGAATTTTTACTAAAATAGCAATACGACAAACTAATTCATAGAATCCCTTTAATTTCGCAGTATGTCTGTGGTTAAAGAAATGTTTTCTCGTAAAAGGGTGCTGCCCTTATTGCTAATTCTAGCAATGATAGCAATGTATTATTGGCGAAAGCCCACAAAATTAATAGAACTACACGGACAAACATTTGGCACCATAAGCTACACCATTAAGTATAAAGACAAGCAGCAACGAGATTTTAAGAACTCTATTGATTCACTACTTGATGTTTTTAATGATGCAGTAAGTCATTATAGGCCAACCTCAGAACTTTCGAGGTTTAATAAAGATTCTACCGTTGCATTTGAACTGCCATTTATGTTTCCAGTGCTTACTGCAAGTAAACATGTGTACGATGCCACCAATGGCGGGTTTAATCCTGCCGTGATGCCCTTGGTAAATGCGTGGGGCTTTGGGCCTGATAAAAGCTTAGAACCAGATAGCTTATTAATTGATTCTCTCCGTACATTCTCTAATTTTAATTTAGTGGAGTTTGACAAAAACAAGGCCTGGAAACTTGATGTAAGAGTACAGTTAGATTTTAGTTCAGTTGCCAAAGGGCAGGGAGTTGATATTGTGTTAGCTTTTCTACAATCTAAAGGGATAGAAGACATATTTGTAGAAATAGGTGGAGAAGTAAATGCTCGAGGCACCAATGCCAAAGAAGAACCTTGGCGCATTGCTATTTTAGACCCAATATCTGATGCCATCAACCAATCCTACATTGCGGTGGTTGATTTGCAAGACAAAGCAGTAGCTACTTCTGCTAATAATTTTAATTATATTATTAAAAATGGTGTACGCTATTCGCATACCTTAAATCCGTTTACTGGTTATCCAACCCATAACACAATTTTAAGCGCTTCGGTATTTGCCAACAACTGTATGACGGCCGATGCTTATGCCACCGCCTTTATGGCTCTCGGACAAGAAAAAGCGAAGGAGATTGCCAAAGCACAATCTGAAATAGAGGTGTATTTGGTCTATAGCTTGCCCGATGGCAGCACTGAAACGTTTATCTCTGAGGGCATAAAAGGAGTACTTCATGAACAAACTGTAAAATGATTATAAACTTAATTATTCTTATTGGGAGTGCTTTAATAGGAGGGCTTGTATCCGTAAAATACACGAATAAAAAAGAGATAAACTATTCACTTATTCTAGCTTTTTCGGGTGCCTATTTGTTTTCAATCACAATCATACACTTATTGCCAGAGTTATTCAGCAGCTCACCAAATGCAGGAATGTCTGGGCTATTTGTGCTCGCAGGATTTTTTCTTCAGCAGATTTTGGAGTTTTTTACAGCAGGGGCAGAGCATGGGCACGTACACCCTACAGATCATCATCATAGCCATAAAGCAGGCTTAGGCATTTCATTGCTTATTGGGCTCTCGGTGCATGCCTTGCTCGAAGGTTCGCTGCTAACGCAAGCAGAGGCGAACCCTGCACATACCAATAACTTAGCCGTAGCCATAGGCATTGGACTTCATAAGTTACCAGCCGCATTTGCTATGATGACCATTCTACTTTGCTATTATAAAACAAAGGCCAAACCCATCTTATTCTTGGTCTTATTTGCCTTGGCATCGCCAGTAGGCTTGTTACTTAGCCAATATGCGATTGAAGCCCAAGTTTTTACCCAGGATACTATTAATATTTTATTTGCCTTAGTAAGCGGTAGTTTCTTATACATTTCTACCACCATTGTATTTGAAAGCACCCCTAGCCACCATATTAAATTAAGTAAATTATTGGTGTTATTACTGGGTGCAGGGGTGGCTGTGTTAGCTGAAATGGTGATGTAAAAGCTCAAAGCAAATAAATATATATTTTTCAGTTTCATAGTCATAGACTACTTTTGCTCTATGGAAAACATATTCCAATATTGCCAGTCAACTCTTAAACAGTTGTTTCTCAACATCAAGCGAAGAGATGAGTTTCATAAGGCATAGCTCTGTCATTCCATCTCGATAGCTATCGAAGTTACGGAACCTCACCAATAATTAAAGGAGTTTTTCACAATCTCTAATTCGATTAGAGTAAAACTCTATTCTCATTAAAAAAACGGCAAACTTATGGAACTTCCATTTGCAGAATTATATAAAATAAAGATGGTGGAAACCATCAAACAAAGTACACGAGAACAACGAGAACAATGGCTTGCAGAAGCCTATAATAATGTATTTAACTTACGAAGCGAATATGTTTTTATTGACTTGTTAACCGACTCTGGTACAGGTGCCATGAGCGATAAGCAGTGGAGTGAAATGATGGTGGGCGATGAGAGTTATGCAGGAGCCTCCTCTTACATTAAAATGAAAGAAACCATTAAAACTCTTTTTGGATTCAACGACTTTTTGCCTACACACCAGGGTCGAGCCGCTGAAAATGTGCTTTTTTCAGTGTTGGTAAAAGAAGGGGATATAATTCCTGGTAATTCTCATTTTGATACCACCAAAGGCCATATTGAATTTAGAAAAGCCCAAGCAGTGGATTGCACCATTGATGAAGCTTTTGATACCACAGTCTATCATCCGTTTAAAGGCAACCTTGACCTAAATAAACTCACTAAAGTGTTTGAAGAAAACCCATTAGAAAAGATACCCATGGTAATTGTTACAGTTACTAATAATACTTCAGGAGGGCAACCTGTTTCTATGCAAAACTTGAAAGAAGTCTCTGCGCTTACACATCAATTTGGAGCCAAAGTGGTAATGGACTCTGCCCGTTTTGCGGAAAACGCTTATTTTATTAAAAAGAGAGAGGAAGGCTACGCTGATAAAACAATAAAAGAGATTGTTAAAGAAATGTACTCCTATACCGATGCCATGACCATGAGTAGTAAAAAAGATGCCATTGTAAATATGGGCGGCTTTATTGGCTTTAGCGACCGTGCACTTTATGAAAAAGCCAGCGTTTATAATATTATGTTCGAAGGCTTTGTAACTTATGGTGGCATGTCGGGCAGAGATATGAATGCACTTTGCCAGGGCTTAGATGAAGCTACCGAGTTTGATTATTTAGATACCAGAATTAGGCAAGTGGAGTACCTAGCTGACAAGCTCTTAGCCCATGGAGTACCAATTTTACAGCCAACAGGAGGGCATGCTATTTTTATTGATGCCACTTCCTTTTTTCCAGAAATACCAAAAGAAGAATTTATAGCCCAAAGGTTGGTGGTTGAGCTTTATTTAGAAGCTGGGCTAAGAACAGTGGAAATTGGTACTATTCTCGCAGATCGCGACCCTGAAACACGTGAAAATAGATACCCAAAATTAGAGTTGGTGCGGTTAGCCATTCCTCGTAGAGTATATACCAACAGCCATATGGATTATATTGCTGCTGCAGTCTGCAATGTGTTCGATAGACGTAAAGAAATAACTCGAGGAATGAAAATTCTTAAGGAAGCACCTATTATGAGGCATTTTACAGTAGAATTAGCTAGGCTTTAGATGTACATTTTCTACCCAGAATACTGAAGCCACCTTTCCTTTACGTATTTTGCAGTAGAATTTATTTAAATATGCCAATTTTAAAGAATGACATAACCGAAGCCCTCAATCGGGTTAAATCATACGTGCACAAAACGCCTGTGCTAACTTCTACCTATTTTAATGAGCTTACTGGCGTAGAGCTCTTTTTTAAATGTGAAAACTTTCAAAAAGTGGGAGCGTTCAAATATCGGGGAGCAACAAATGCGGTTCTTCAACTAACAGCACCGCAAAAAGCAAAAGGGGTAATTGCCCACTCTTCGGGCAACCATGCACAAGCCTTGGCTTTGGCAGCTAAAACGCAAGGCATTAAAGCGCATATTGTTATGCCCTCCAATGCGCCCGAAGTAAAGTCGGATGCGGTGGCAGGTTATGGTGCTAAAATTACATTTTGTGAACCAACCTTAGAAGCACGTGAAAAAACAGTAAAGACTCTTGTTAACCAATTTGGTTATACCGAAATTCACCCATTTGATAACGACCGTATTATTGCAGGGCAAGCCACTGCTGCAATAGAATTGATAGAGGATGTGCCAAACCTTGATGCCATTATTGCGCCCGTTGGCGGTGGTGGACTGTTAAGTGGAACTGCGCTTGCCGCTCATTATTTTGAAAAAAACCTTGCCGTATATGGTTCAGAACCTCAAAAAGCTAACGATGCAAAACGATCGTTAGATGCTGGGGAACTCATTCCAATTATTAACCCTAGCACCATAGCTGATGGATTACTAACGTCCTTAAGCCCCCGTACATTTTCCATTATTAAGGAGCATGTTTCTGATATATTTACGGTTTCTGAGCAAGAAATAAAGGAAGCCATGAAGTTTGTTTGGGAACGAATGAAAATTATTATAGAGCCCTCCAGTGCTGTAGCAGTTGCTGCCGTTTTAAAGAATAAAGAGGTGTTTGGGTCTAAGAAAGTGGGTGTTATTATTAGTGGGGGCAATGTTGATTTTACCAACTTGCCTTTTTAACCTTTTAGAAAACCGCACAAAATGAAAATATTTATAATTATAGCTTTAGTCTTACTCATTATTTTTATTATGCTTGCGGCTTCAGGCAAAAAAGGGCGTGAGAAAGGTAAAGAAAATGCCAAATGTTTAACTATTGAAAACTACCTGTTAATAAGAGATTCACCTTATGCCGATGAGCTATGTAAATATACGATAAGGCGTGAAAAGGATGAGCTCAGGTTTAAACAAGAAGGTGAAGGTTACACATTGTTTTATCTCACAATAGAAAAAGGCGAAACACCCAAAGTTAAACTTGTTGGCCTTGATGGTTACGGGATAAGAGACAGGGTGTTTTTGAATTATGTATGTCGCCTGCTGAAAGAAATAAAGGAGAAAGAGTCTGAGTAATTTTAAAAGTCAAATTTCAACATGGTTTCCGGAAAAATATTTTGGTAAAAAGAGTATTAACTTTGAAATATGCCAGATGTATTTCAAATTGGAAAGTATCGTTTTTTCTTTTACAGTAAGAGCATTTATCATATTTCATGTTTAGTATGTTGCAGGTGTTGCTAAGTTTTCCTTTGAATATTGTGAACTGATAAAAGCACAATTGTGCTAAATTTTTGTATATGAACCCAAGTAAATTTTATAATTCTCAACTTAAAACGCAGAATGAGTTAAAGGCAGTATTGTCTAAAAAATCGAAACTGTTTTCAACCATTAGGGTAACTGTATTTCTCGTATTTATTATTGTTATTGTCTATCAATTAAACGAGCGATCCTTGCAACCTGCAATACTTCTTACCTTATTATTGATAATTGTTTTAGCCGGCTTAATAAAATTTCATAACAAAATTAAAGCACAACTGGAAATGGCCACGAATCTGGTTAGGCTGTTAACCATAGAGCTTGAAAGATTAGATGGGAGTTACGAAAATTTTCAAACAGGAAGGGCATTTTTAGATGATATACACCCCTACAGTTCAGACCTTGATTTTTTTGGGCAAAAATCTATCTTTCAATTACTTAACCAAACTACCTCCTTTTTTGGCAAACAAAAACTTGCCCGGTGGTTATTGGCAGTTCCTGAAAAGGCAGAAACCTTAAAACGGCAAGAGGCAGCAAAAGAGCTCAGCAAAAATCAAAAGTGGTGTTTGAAGTACAGAGCTACGGGCATTGGGGAGCATATTAGCGAAAAGGAGTTTTCTTCTTTTAAAAATTGGTTACATCAAAAACCTGTTCTTTTAGAAAGTGCTTTTTTAAAATGGTCAATTGTCATCATACCCATACTCATTTTGCTAACATCTGTAGGGGCGTTTATCTTTAATTATACCTTATGGGCAAACCTCCCTTTTCTACTTACATCAGGCATATTACTGGGTAGGCAGCATAAATATGCTTCGCAAACTGTAAATAGCACGTACAAGGCACTAACCACATTGCAAGTGTTAGGTAAACAGCTCGCAGTTCTGGAGCAGTCTTCTTTTTGTTCCAATTATTTGGTTGAGATAAAAGGAGCAGTTGCTTCTAATCAGGTTGCAGGAATTGAAATTGATAAACTTCATAAATTGCTCGATCATTTACTGGCTCGAAATGGAATGATGCACGTATTTATAAACATTCCGTTTATGCTTGATATTCGGTGGCTTATTAAGTTAGAAGAATGGCGTAAACAAAATGCTAAACATGTTGAAAACTGGTTCGAGTCGTTAGCCACCACAGAGTGTTTAGTGAGCCTTTCGGGACTATATTTTAATCACCCCAATTGGGTTACACCTTCGTTTTCTGACACTGCTTATTATTTTGAGGCCAAAGACCTCATACACCCGATGTTGGGCAATGAAGGGGTTGCTAATAGTTTTTTCTTTGAAGGAAACGGAAAAACAAATTTAATTACCGGGCCGAATATGGCAGGGAAAAGCACCTTTTTACGAACCGTGGCCACCAGCTATGTTCTGGCACAAATTGGTGCTCCGGTGAGAGCAAATGAGTTTACTATTAACCCAAGTGTGCAAGTGTTTACTGCTATGCGGGTAAAGGATAACCTCTCTGAAAGTGTGTCTTCTTTTTATGCAGAGTTAGAACGCATTAAGAAATTAATTGAAAAGGTAAAGGCAGGGGAAAAGTGCCTTTATTTTTTAGATGAAATATTAAAAGGAACCAACTCTGCTGATAGGCATAAAGGAGCAGACGCCTTAATTCGGCAACTCCATACACTTGATGCTACCGGTTTTATCTCTACTCACGATCTGGAGCTAGGCGAATTGGCGGCTAAAGAAAATTTTGTGCAAAATTTTAGTTTTGAAAGTGATATTAAGGATGGCCAAATAACTTTCGACTATACCATTAAAGACGGCATCTGCTCTAGCTTTAATGCGTGCGAGCTTATGCGCCAAATGGGCATTGAGGTAAATTAGGGCTTGCTGAAAAACACATAAATAAAAGTTTATCAGAGAATTACAGTAGTTAGCTGTTAATAAAGTGCAAGGGTTTTAATCAAATTTGGCTAAAACCCTTGCACCTGTTAA
>JAMOMJ010000346.1 GCA_027067135.1 Cyclobacteriaceae bacterium | reverse complement strand
TAACTGTGCCAGCACCTGACATATTCATTATAAGCGTTGCAGAACCATCGATTGGGAAGTCTGTTGCAGTAATACTACCAGCAAATCCTACTGGGCCTAAATCTCCAGGAATATCAAAAACATAGATGCCTGCTGCACATGGAGCACCTCCAGTACAGCTTAAAGTTATATTACCAAATCCATCATCATTGAGAATACCTTGATGCACATTGACATCAGTAGAGATGTCAAAATTATCAATACACTGACTCTGTGTTTGAAAATCGCTTATAGTCGTTGACACCATAGCTGCAAAGTTTGGATCAGTTAATCCATTAACAGTACATCCAGGACAATTTGACGTATCAGTTCCTCCCAACTCAATAGTTCCCGTAACCCCCAAAGCAGACAATAATATAGTACCACCATTTGGTGTATCCATATTACCCCCAACAAAAACATGAGTCGCAGCATTTGTGGGAGTCACACAACTGCCAACTCCAGCTACCCCAACATTATAACCAGATGGTGCTGCTCTTTGCATACTGAAATTTCCACCAATAGCAATCAACCCTTCAGCTTCAGCTGCATTGGCAGTCGTTAAATCACCACCAATAAAGACACTGTAGGCTTCATCACTACCAATACCTCCAATTGGGCAACCTGCGACAGGAATGTAGTTAACTGGACAATTTACTCCTTCACACGCACCAAAACCTGCTCCTAAACTGGCAGCTGAAACATGACTTGATAAAACGCAAAGAAATAATAGCGAAAAAATGAAAGAATTAGTAAAAACAGATAAAACTGTTTTCGTTAAATGAAAAATACTCATATAGGGTCTCTTTTTAGTGGAAAAATACAAAGAACCTATTCAGCAAAAAACTATAAAACAGTCAATTGATAGTGGATTCTTAGGTAAGCAATTTATTAAATTTTCGTTAAAATTGCAATAAAAACCCACAATTAAAATGTAAATTTTTGTTAAATTTAAAAATATTCGTAACTACTCACACCCACCGTCATTGCCGCGAAGGCGGTAATCTCATAAATATTAGTGTGAAGGGTGGTAATTAATGATACAAATTACCCTATAGATTCCTGCCTTCGCAGGAATGACTGGTATGAGTAATTACAAATATTCAATCAAAAACAGTACATTATGAGAAAATTTCGATAGATGGTAGAATAACTGACTCTTTGACGAGACTCAACGACTATGGAATAAAAGTCCATAGGTTGGTTAAAAGACTAAAAGTCTTTGTCATCCTCGCGAATGCGGGAAAAACATATAAAGAATATATTTTCACATAAGCCACGAAGTGGTGAGTATCAAGGATGATACGAATAATCCAGTATTTAGAACTAGATGTTTGATTTAAATATCATCTTTTTCAAAAGCGAGTAACTGGACTCCCTTTTTCAAGAGAGTGACAGAATATATTTTAAAAACCAAATATATATCAGCTAAAGACTTGCAAAAGTGCATAGTTTTAACTAGCGTGTTGCAACAATAAAGAGGAGCTTGACAAAATCCAGTTTTCTCTCAGTAAAATATTCTTTCTCGGTCAAGCACTATTTAACTTCCATTTTCTTAAAGTATCAATCCAAATGGCATTATAAAACACTCTGTGCTTTTTTTCAGTTTGTGAAATAAGGCTATAGGTAAAAGGAATAGCTTGTAGCTCTAATTGATTATTGCCTTTTATTTTAATTTTTCGTATATGTTGATTAGCTGAAGGCAAGCTAAATAATTTTTTGGGTTTCTGATCTAAGATATTGCTATTCATTTTGTATGAATAAAGACCATTATCTCTTGCCGAACCCAATAACAAATATTTGCCTTTTTCACTCTTTATTATTGCCATTGACAACACATCAAAACCCTCAATAGTATCTAAAATGGATTTATTGACTGGGTCTATATGGTAAATCACACCTTTTTGGTTTTTATAATCTGATTCATCAACTGCTGATACCCATAAAGTTTTGTCATCGCAATCATAGGCAATGCTATTTAAGCCATAAGGATTATTAGAGGAAGCTCTAACATCTTCTAAGTGCATAAATATTTCCAAGTCTCCAGTTTCACTGTTTAACTTATAAATATTTTTCTGTAAATCAAAAGTATTTTCATTAATAGAAATAAATGGCATAGGAACAAGGTATAAATTACCATATTCATCAACAGTATAGGTTGAAAAATGCTCATATTTTCCCCACAAGTCGGGATGAAGTGACTTTTCATAGTTTTTGCCATAGTGCATAGCAAGGCCTTTAAACCTTTGTTGAGATAAATCTATTAAAACGGGCTGTGGGATATTTGATTTTCTAAGAAACCTTGGTGGTCTTGCACAGCTTCTCTGTCGACTAAATTTACCGATGTTTTCTGGTGCTATTTTTACAGTTTTAGTTTTGGCCTTCTCTTTTCCTTTGGTTGTGACTACAAAATAACTAGCAACAGTAACTACAATAATTGAACCAATTATTGGAAAGTATTTTTTCATTGTCCTTCCAACCCAATAGGCACAAATTTTGGACCTACCGAGCATGGCCATTCTTTAACTTCCAGATTTCCATCATCACCCAAAACTGTATCTGCCCAACAATATTCACTGCCTTCAGTAGCATCATTCTTAACCCTAGGAACATACCAAAGTACAATATTCTCGCCATTGATATTCTCTTTGTTTTCCAAATAACGATAAACACCATCGTCTTTTAAATCACAACACGACCCCAAAGTTAGCAAATCCTGATCACCTTCTTCGGGATTAAATTTTGTGGCATATATGGTGGCGTGATCTCCACGACTTTGATCGCTGAACTGCCCATGATTGGGCTCAATGTAATATCCTTTGTTGGTATTTTTTTCTGTTACCTTAAAAGGATATTGAATGTTTTTTGGCATAGCTGTACTGCTATTTTCTTTTTCCCAAACACTCCATTGATTGTCATAACTAGAGAATACCTGCTCATCTGAAACAGCCATGTCTATTCTCATAATTGGTCGATAGATGGCATTTATTCCACACCCTCTGCCCTTGTTAATTGCAAGTATCCGAAAGGATCCATCATCATAAAATTCAAAACGGTTTTCATAGCGATAATTACATGCCATGGGCCATTTTGGATTTCTGAAATCTTGTGTTAAAGCAAATCCACTTTGACCCTTTAAAGGTTTTATGAGCGGTCCATTAAACGGTAACACTACTGAGGTTGAAAACATAGGGCAACCCATTGCATCATTGTAACCAAATTGGTATTTATTGTCCTCTCCAACTATGTATTCTACCCGTCTACCTGCAATATAGGTTTCACCTGATGTATCCAACTGATCAGCACCCTTTTGCTGATAGCTCACATGCCAATCAACAGTTTTGGCAGAAGTTAACACAGGTTCTCCATTAAAGCTCACGTCTCTAATTTCCAAACCATCAGACCCAGTTAAACGATAAGTCATTTTCCAACCATTTCTGTCCAAATATGAATCTTGTCGGCAATAATTTTCCATAATAAACTTATTTTGCAAGGTCCTTTCAGATATGCATGCAGGGGTTGTGGTTTTACCCAAGCCTGCCCATTTGGCTGCAGAAAGTTTCAATTCAGTAAGGTCTATAATCGCCCACAATACTTGTTCTTTTTCATGGTCTGCAAAAGTTGGGGCTACACACAAATGTGCTGATTGTTCGCAAGGCGATTCTTTTAATGCACTTCTCACATTGGCCATTGACATGTCTTTTTTAGCTGGGGTTTTACCCAATTCTTTTTTTACTTCTGGTGCATTTAAAGCAATAGCTTGAGCCATTCGTTTTAAACGCAATGAAATATCTGGCTGCATATTGGGGAACCGTTGTACTTTCAACACCTTATTATTATCAACATCAACAGTAGCTCTAGTTGTGGCATTGGTCACAAAATTGTATTTTTCTGCGGTATAGCAAGTGGTTGTTTTGCAAATTTGAGCAGTACTCGAATCTAGTGTACTAACAATACTGGGCAATATCCGCATCATGTCATTATGCAAGAGTTTATCACCTTGTTTTCCATCTTCAATAAACCCTGTATCCGTTAACAGTAAGTGCTGCACTTTTATGCCATTTTTGTCTAACTCGCTATTCGACAATGGCAAAATGCTTTTCCCTGATTGAATGATTATGTTCAAATCTTTCAAATAACTTTTTACTTCTGGAATGTTTTGATAAACCTCTGCTTCATATTGTGCTAGAAAAATCCGTTCTTTGATGTTTTTTTCTGTCGCAATAGCTTGGCTTCCACCTACTGGTATAAACCAATAAATACCCAATGAAATTGCCCCAAGTATTAATATAGCTATGCTAATTCTTATTTCTTTTGTCATTAACTGTTCATCTCAAAATAATAGGGAACCTTCCCTTCAATCGATATTATAACCCCAAGTGCCAATACAAAAAACACAGCTGTTAAAATGAGCAATATTTTTAGGCGTTTGGTTTTGTTCCATTGGGTTATGATAGGTACAAATAATGACAGTAAAAATAAAGCCATAAATAAATGTTGCACCCTAAAACCATTAACCCTATCCAATAAAGTAGCAACCAATGTCAATATCAAAGCAAACAATGCTTGCTGAAGTGCACCATCTGGCGTGGTCTTTGGATCGGTCAACATAAATACGATAAACACCAGAAATGATACCGAGTAAAAACGTTCATTTATTGACTCTTGTATCAACAAAGGATCATTAATCACGACCAAATAGTACTGCAAAATCAAATAAGATGAGATAAAAACCAGAGGGATTATCCACCTATTTGCTCGATATAAAATCGCAATTGCGGTTAAAGCAATTGAAACTTGCAACCACAATTCGTTACCCAATTGACCCAACACCATGTGTGCGTCGTTATAGAACAGCAATAAACCCATTATTAATGCAAAATTCGAAGGATTGAAAAAATGTTTACCTTCAAATTGGACAAAATGTTTTTGAAACAAACCCAATGTTATGACTATCATCAACACCCATAAATGTGGAGACAACATCATTAACAACACACCAATTGCTGTAGTAGCAGATGAATAAGAAAAATACTTGATAGCTCGGTATTTAACAAAAATAAATAAGTGTTCGATTGCTATAGTTATTAAAATCACAGCCAAAATAGCAACCCATGATTGGTATATGTGACCAACATAATTACCGACCAATAACAACAATACTAGATTTATTAATTGATGTAATTGAACATGAATTATTTTTGAAAAATGCATATTTTAAATATTCTGAATATAATAGCCCAATTATTACAAACAAAAATTCATTCTACAACTCACTATTCCCCAAACCCCGATATAGAGCTTCAAATTTCTACTAAATCGTAGATTTATGCTTTAAAATAAGCTGTTGAGTTAAAATTTATGGCTCTATGTGAAATTCTATTCTATTCACTTTTTTCCCAAATCTAGATATAGAAATGCAAAATAGAGTGCAATCAATTGGTGTGTATAGTGAATCTGAAAAATTCGTTGACACCTCATTGGTGTTAAGAAGTTTTTTAGATTTGCTAGGCGTACCAAGGGGTTGTGCTATAATTGCATTTTCTATATCGGGATTTGGGTTTTTAAAAACATTCTTATAACTTCTGAATTTTATGGGATTATACCAATATTTAACCAACCTTGAAAAAGGCATGATTTTCAGGCTAAATCTATTTGGCAACTACTAGTTTTTTCTACAAAGAATATTATCGCAAAAACCATTTCAAAAACTAGCTTTTTAGTACTCTTTTTAGCGAAAAATACAGGACCAAATTTTTTGAATTCCAGACACTAACAATTCCTTTAAAGTAATTTCGAAGTAACTACTCACACCAGTCATTCCTGCGAAGGCAGGAATCTATAGGGTAATTTGTATCATTAATTACCCTTCACACTAATATTTATGAGATTACCGCCTTCGCGGCAATGACGGTGGGTGTGAGTAGTTACATTTCGAGAAAGCCTGAAATCAGATTTCAAGTGACCAATAATTGGCTAGATAGCAGCACGGTTTTTGCACTTATTACGCTTTTTGTCTCTCTGATAACGATTATCTCTTTTAAGTGGTGCCTTCGGTAATGTAATTTTAACGCCATCAACCTCGTTAAAAAAAGCTTAAGTAAGTGCCATTCGGGCAAGCCAATCTTATTGTTAGTTTATCTATCGGCTCGTGATAAAACCGCGGCGGCGGTTATATTAGCAGTGACATTACTGGCAGTAATAAACATATCGATGATTAAATCTACCGCAATTAACAAGCCAATTCCTTCAACTGGCAAACCCAGGGATAAATAAACAGGTGACACAATCAATAAACCGCCGCTTGGAATACCTGGTGAATAGAAACTCAAGACACTAATAGCAATGGCAATAACCATCAACTCTACATATCCCAGTTCGATGCCATATAAACTGGCAATAAAATAAGTCCCAGTAATTCTGGCAGGTGGCGATGCAAACTTGAACAATGTTACTGCAAATGGTAAAACAACACCTGATATTTTGCTAGAAATACCCAGTTTTTCGGTAGCATCAATGGTTGCTGGCAATGCTGCCAATGATGAGCGAGTGCTAAATCCAATGACTTGTACTGGTGCAATAAATTTAATAAATTCTTTAGCAGGTAGTCGACCAACTATTATTGCCAAAGGGTAAAGTAACAAGGTAGCCAGAACAATTAATCCACAAGCAATCAATATAAAAGAACCCAATGCCGTTATTGCCGACAAACCTAATGTTGCCGATAATGAAAAAACCAAAGCAAACACACCATAAGGTGCTAAATTCATTATCCACGCTATTAAGACAAACATAGCATCTTTAACTGCATCAAAAAAACCAACAATAATATCACGCTGGGACTGCTTGATACGAAGCAAAGTAGCAGCAAAAAGCCCTATAAAAATCAACAATGGTAATATCGCATTATCTGCTGCGGCTTTAATGGGATTGGTAGGAACCAAGCCAATTAACCAGTCTCTAAATGGTGGTAACTCTGATGTTTTTGCTACTGTTACCTGAGTGCCAGCAAGCAACTCTTTGCTAGCTTGCGGATCAATGCTAAAAATTGATAACAAGGGTGGTGCCAAAACAAAAACCATAAAACTAGAAATAGCAATAGCAACGACAAAGAAGCCCAAACTTTTAGCCCCTAATTTTGCTGCGTTATTGGTGTTTTTTTGTCCAGCAATTGAAGTAATCAATAAAGCCATCAGCAAGGGAATGACCGTCATTCGGATAGAATTAACCCACAACTTGCCAATAGGTTCTGACCAGCCAGATAAGGTAATTAGTGAACTGGATTGATAAACAGATGCCACAACTCCCATGACCAATCCAAGAGCAAGTCCAATTAAAATACGTATTGATAAGTTCATGGTTGTACCATTAGCATTAGCTCTCTTTTTTGTAATACCCAAATCCCGATATAGAAAACACGATTATAGCACAACCCCATCATTCTCCAGATATTTCGTCATTCCCGCGTAGGCGGTAATCTATTTATAAAGTAATATTGTAACTACTCACACCCACCGTCATTGCCGCGTAGGCGGTAATCTCATAAATATTAGTGTGAAGGGTAGTAATTAATGATACAAATTACCCTATAGATTCCTGCCTTCGCAGGAATGACTGGTGTGAGTAGTTACCTTAAACAAAAGTAAAATCACAACTAAAGAGTTTAAAATACTGGATTCCAGCCTTCGCGGGAATGACGAAAGAGTGTGAGCTTTTTCACCTGCACGGTAGTGACAACCGGTGTAAAGCAGTTAACCATCATAATCAATCACAATTTTATTGGTCT
>JAMOMJ010000345.1 GCA_027067135.1 Cyclobacteriaceae bacterium | reverse complement strand
GGACAATGCGATGAATTTTGCTATCATACGATCCGTCATTGATACTGCCATTAAAAACAGAGCTAATGTCTTTAATAGCCTCAGATTAGTCGCTAACTTGGTTCCTGAATAGTTACAATGGTTTTAAGTTTCGTTGTGTTATTAGAGGCTGTACTACCGAAAATGCTTCGGAACCTGAAACCTTAACTGTGCTAAAGTTACCTTTTATAACAGAATCACCTCAATCGCAAACGGTTTGTAGTAATTCCTCTGTAACATTTACTGCCGCAGCCACAGGTACAGATGTAAAATACACATGGTGGAGAGATGCAGGAGACGGGAATTTCGTACAAGCCACTTCTGCCAGTTCTAGTGCTGATTATACTTTTAGCGCTAGTGAAAGTTTAAATGGGTATAGCTATAAGTGTATTGTTACAGAGGTTGGCTGTGAGGTAGGTGTTGAAACCTTTGAGGCTACTTTATCAATCATTCTGCCTCCTCAAATTACCGAGCAGCCACAGGCACAAACAGTTTGCCATAATTCGGAGGTTACATTTACTGCCGCAGCGATAGGTACAGATTTAACTTATTTCTGGCAGTGGTTTAATAATGATGGGTATATCGGGAGTTCACCTTCATCTACTTCACCAGATTATACGTTCACTGCTGATATTAGTCAGAATGGCTATTTGTACAGGTGCACTATAATAGATGCAAACTGTAATATTAGAAGTGAAAGTGAGGTTGTTACATTGGCTGTTAATCAAACTCAAGTTGCTAATCTTACCCAAGAGAGTATAAATATATGCGTTGGTGAAACTGCTACTTTTGAAGTGGAGGCTACAGGGGTAGGGGATTTAACTTATCAGTGGACAGGCGATGGCAATAACCTTGCTAATAATGAGATATACGCTGGAGTTACTACAGCTATTTTATCCGTAACCGGGGCATCAACTCCAATCACAAGCTTGTTACTTAATGTTACTAGTGATTGTGGTAGTGCAACTTCAACTCCTTTCACTTTAAACGTTTATGGCATAGAAAAACCTGAGATTACTCAGCAGCTTTCTAATCCTACGAATGCATCACTTCAAGTTATGAATAGTTTTGTTTTAGGTGTTGACAATTTCGAATGGTTTTTAAATGGTAATTCATATCAAAATACAGGTGAAAATCCAGAGATGACTCTTACAGAAGCGGGTAGTTACACAGTAGTTGCTACCAAAAATAATTGTGAGCACCCTGAGTCTGATATGTCTGTTATTGTTGTAACAGGTTTCGAAAATAAGCTACTATTAAATACCCTAAATGTTTACCCTAACCCAGTTAATAATAAACTTACCTTAGAAATGGGTAAGGATTTTGATACTTCTAAAGAATCAAAAATTATACTTACAAATACTAAAGGGAAGCAAGTTTATACTAAGCGCTATAACGATTTGTACAATCGAAAAGTGGATATTGATATGGCTGGATTTGAAAGCGGCATTTACAGGCTCAAAAGAAAATCTATGGGGGGCTAGTATATTTGAGTTATGGAAAAGGATGTATTAAAAGAGCTTGTTAAGTTTCAATTTCCAATAGGCGTGTTGG
>JAMOMJ010000344.1 GCA_027067135.1 Cyclobacteriaceae bacterium | reverse complement strand
CTTAAATCAAAAAATATCCAGTATTGTATTATTTTTATAATATCTATTTTCTTATTGGTAGGCTGTAAAGGGCCTTATGTAACTGCAGAAGTATCTGGCTCTATCGGCACATTTAAATTAACTAACAATGGAACTGATGAAATTACTATTTTGGATAACGGCTTGCATCTCTTTCCAGATTCATTAAGTGATGGTGCTCCGTATAAGGTCGAGGTGGTACCTCGTAGTGACACAAGTGAAGGTCAATTATGCGCTGTGACTGACGGTTCTAATGGTGATGGCAGTGGAAGAATAATAAATAATCAAAGCGTTACCGTTCTGGTTGATTGTGTGGGGATTTAGCACAAGGGAGGGGCAAACTCCATAAGCCAGATAGTCCACTATGGGAAACAAGACTCCCTTTGTAGACTATCCAGCATGGGGGCGAGCCCCCGACGTACCGTCGTTGAACGATGATTATGCCAAGGAAGAGATCAAGATTTCATCATCTGCATTCTTGGCCTTATCAAAGTCCCATTGTTTGCGTGCTGCATTTATAATAACCCCAATGATGAACTTGATAGCAACATACTCTGCTGATTCAGGAATGTAGGGAATATTAATTTTATCATTTGCTAATATTGAGAGCCTGGTTATTAATCTTTTGGCTTCATCCTCATCAACCCCTTTATCTACGTTTCTTACCAAATCATATATTTCATTTGGTAGGTTGTCATATAGAAAGCCATCAACTTTAAGTACAACTTTGATCAATATTTTCTCTTCAGTTGTTTCACCTATCAGTGGTACATTTATCTTTTCGTTGAGGCGGCTAGCCAAAGCTTTTATTTCATCCTCAGACATTTTTGTTCGCTTTTCAGGCGGTGCAAAATACTCATCCAAGAGATTTTTAAACTGTTCTTCAGTTAACTCATTTATAGTTGACTATCTATTCTCTCCTTACGTTGATGTGGCGTATAACTTCATATAACTAGGCTGTAGCAAAACCCATTCAGAATACCTTGTTATCCTTCGGGGCTATTATTTTTCAATTCCCCAGTCAATATCTCAATCAGGCTCTCTTTTCAATGACAATAAAACGCTTGCCCTGAAACACTTGATTGCAAGACTTAATGGAATGGTTCGCCCCACACCCTAAACGGCCTCAAATGGGCCATGATGTCATCGTCAATCCGACATCAAAACAGTAGTGAGGAAAACCATGAAAAAAGATAGCACAAAAGGGCAAATCAAGGTGTTGGGAATCGATCTAGCAAAAAGCAGTTTTCATCTACATGGCGTCGATGAGCCTGGTCAGTCTTCTTCTTTTCTTTGACGTTGAAATCAAACGATCGAAAATTTGAACGGATAAAACGGATGATAAACTACATTTCAACCACTGTAGAGGCCGTCAGACCCGGCAGACAGGCTCCGAGGAGGCTCAAGAATATTAAGAATAACATTCACTTTCTTGCCTACAAATATGCTTTGCAATGAATGGGTTACGCCTTAATTTACTAGCATTGGCTCTAACCCTTTTTCCGGAGGAATACATGATGGACGATCTGAAAACCTTAACCAATTGATTTTGTTTGATTAAATAC
>JAMOMJ010000343.1 GCA_027067135.1 Cyclobacteriaceae bacterium | reverse complement strand
TATGTGTATTACTCTTTTCATTTAATTATTGCTAACAATTCGATAACAGCAATTGCTGTTATTAAACGTTTGCAAATATTTGTAAACGTTTGTATTTGCATAAAGGTAGCAATATTTTGTGTTTTACCAACAACTCACACCTTAATGCAAATATTCTTCTCTTCCGTAAAAAAGTTGAGTGCCTCATCTCCACCTTCTCGGCCTACACCACTTTGTTTTACGCCACCAAAAGGAGTGCGTAAATCACGAACTAGCCAGCAATTTACCCACACAATTCCTGCTTTTAATGCAGCTCCTATTTTGTGGGCTCTTGTTATATTTTGTGTCCATACAGTAGCAGAAAGGCCGTATTTAGTGCTATTGGCTAAGGCAATGGCTTCTTCTTCGCTGTTAAAAGGTTGCACGGTAACTACTGGGCCAAAGATTTCTTCCTGATTGGTTCGGCAACTTTCATTAAGCTCAGTAATTACTGTGGGTTGCACAAAATAGCCATTTTTGCATCGGCCTTCAGGGTTAAAGGCATTACCTCCTGCAAGTACTTTTCCTCCTTCTAAGCGAGCTAAACTTATATAATGAAGTATTTTTTCTTGATGCTGTTCACTCACCACAGCTCCGGTTTTAGTGGTTTCATCTAAAGGGTCACCTACTTGCATGGCGCTAACTTTGGCAACAAAGGCGGCTAAAAATTTATCGTAAATTCCACGTTGTACATAAATACGTGAGCCACATAAGCAAATTTGGCCTTGGTTGGCAAAGGATGAACGTAAGGTAGTGGCTAAGGCATCTTCAAAATCACAATCATCAAAAATAATATTGGGGTTTTTACCGCCAAGCTCTAAGGATAATTTTTTGAACATAGGAGCCGCAATGCTGGCAATTTTTTGTCCAGTTGCTGTACCTCCGGTAAAAGAAATAGCAGGAATGCTTGGGTGAGAAACAATGGCTTCTCCCACCTGTTGGCCAAGGCCATGTACAATGTTTAATACCCCAGCAGGCAGCCCAGCTTCTATGCAAATTTTGCTAAGCAAATAGGCACTCATAGGCGTTATTTCGGATGGCTTGGCCACCACGCAATTTCCACTGGCTAAAGCGGGTGCAATTTTCCAAGTAAATAGATATAGCGGTAAGTTCCAAGGAGAAATACAACCTGCAATCCCTAAGGGTTCTCGAACCGTATAATTAATTCCTTTGTCAGGCGTAATATGGGCTTTGGTGCTTTGGTTAATAATGGCTTTGGCATAAAACCTAAAATTGGCAGAGGCTCTGGGGATATCTACTGCTCTTGCTAAACTAATGGGCTTTCCATTATCAATACTTTCGGCTTTGGCAAGGGCTTCAAGGTTTTCATCAATTAGGTCGGCTACTTTTAATAATGCATCTGATCGGTCTTCAATGGGCATGGCACCCCAAGATTCTTTGGCTTTTTCTGCTGCTTTTACTGCTAGTTCTACATCATCCTTGTTCGAATCCGGAATGAAAGAATATACTTCTCCAATAGCTGGGTTAATATTATCTAAATAGGTGTCTGTAGTCGGCTCTATTAGTTTACCATCGATATAGTTTAGTATTCTTTCCATTATTTTTGGTTTTACTTTGTGCTCTTTTTTCATTCTGAGGAACAAAGAATCTTTTTTGTATCACTTTACTTTAGTAGAAGATGCTTCGTTCCTCAGCATAAGAAAAGAAACATTGGCTCTATAGGAAAGCTCATCAATATATTTCAATGTAGAATTACACATTGAAAACTACTAATTGAACATTAGCTATAAACATCCAGTTCTTCCCCCATCCACCGGCACATTTATTCCATTAATATAACCAGCCGCAGGCGAAGCTAAAAATGCCACAGCAGCTCCCACTTCGTTCGCTTCTGCGAATCGTTTGGCGGGCACTTCTGCTTTCATTGCGTTGCTTACTTCTTCAACTGTTTTTCCAAGTTTTTTAGATTTATTCTCAATAATTGAACTTAGCCGTACAGTATTGGTTGCTCCAGGTAGCACATTATTTACAGTAATACCAAAACAGCCTAGTTCATTAGCTAACGTTTTAGACCAACTTGCTACCGCACCACGGATGGTATTGGAAACCCCCAACCCATTCAACGGCATTTTTACCGAAGTAGAAATAATATTGATGATTCTTCCATACCCTTCTGATACCATAAAAGGAGTAATGGCCTGCGCCAATAATTGGTTATTAATTAAATGAGCAGAAAAAGCTGTGGTAAATTCTGTAATGTCAGCATCAACCGCTTTCCCTGCAGGAGGGCCTCCTGTGTTATTCACCAATATATGAAACTCATTATTTGCAGAGGCAATTTGTTGTACTTGGGTATTATCCGAAAAATCGGCCACCAAAATGGAGTGGGTTTGATTTTGAGAATTATCTAAAGAGGAAACTGCTGCATTAAGTTTTACCTCATTTCTTGCTAATAAAGTAACATTCGCCCCTAAAAGAGCAAGTTCTTGGGCGGAAGCCAACCCTATTCCTTGTGTACTGCCACAAACCAAGGCATTTTTACCAGTTAAATTTAAATCCATAGTTGAAGATAATTGGTTAAATTATAATTCTATTAAAGTACATCATCTATTTTTATGAAATAATTTAAAACTTATAATTTTATGAAAGGAGCAATTTCTTCAATAACCATTGGCTTGGCAATTGTAGTTTCAACTTTTATTTTAAGCAACGCTTACATTAATAGGAACAGCTCAAATAATTCTATTTCTGTTACAGGCTTGGGGGAAAGTGACTTTGTGTCGGACTTGATTGTCTGGGAAGGAGAATTTTCAAAAGAGAACCTTAATTTAAAGCAAGCTTACTCAGATCTTGAAAAAGATAGACAATTGATACTTTTTTATGTAAAGGGTAAAGGGATTGATCCTGAACAGATTGTTTTTAGTGCAGTAACTACAGAGGAAATATCAAAAACAAAATACTCCAATAAAGGTCAATACATAGGGGAGGATTTTATTGGATATATGTTATCTCAAGAAATTCAGATTGAATCAAAAGAAGTGGAGAAAGTGGAAAAAATCTCGAGGGAGATTACAGAACTTTTAAACAAAGGGATTCAGTTCTACTCGAATCAACCAAGGTATTATTATACAAAATTAGCAGATTTAAAGATCGAAATGATTTCTAAGGCAACCATAGATGCCAAATTAAGGGCAGATAATATTGCTAAAAACTCAGAGGCTTCTCTCGGAGAGTTGACTTCTGCAAAAATGGGAATATTTCAAATTACAGGACAAAACTCAGAAGAAGATTACTCCTGGGGAGGAACCTTAAATACTTCTTCGAAGCTTAAAACAGCTTCAATTACGGTAAAACTTAAGTATAGGGTAAATAATTAACTAAAGTTATGGCAATCCAACATCCTTTTAGTTTTAAAAAGTGGATCGATGAGAATCGACACCTACTAAAACCACCTGTTGGTAACCGGCAGGTATATGTTGGTAACGATGATTTTATTGTAATGGTGGTAGGCGGACCCAACAGCCGTAAAGACTTTCATTATAACGAAACGGAGGAGTTTTTCTATCAATTAGAAGGCGATATTGTACTTCGAATTGTGGAAGATGGAAGGATTAGAGATATTGAAATTAAAGAAGGAGATATCTTTTTATTACCTGCAAAGATGCCTCATTCGCCTCAGCGACCGGCCAATACCATTGGTTTGGTAATGGAACTCAATAGAAACCATGGAGAAAAAGATGGCTTTATGTGGTTTTGTGAAAACTGCAACGAAAAACTGTATGAGGAGTACCTTACCTTAGAAGATATCGTAAAACAATTACCTCCGATTATGAATCGTTTTTACGAATCGGAGCATGTGGAATGTAAAAGCTGTGGATTGAAAATGACTAAACCTTAATGTGTAATACTCATTCACTTAGTGTAGATATACATACACATATTTTACCTGAAAATTGGCCTGACCTAAAAGAGAAGTATGGTTATGGTGGTTTTATACGATTAGAACACCACAAACCTTGTGCAGCCAGAATGATGATGGACGATCGGTTTTTTAGGGAAGTGCAAGAAAATACGTGGAGCCCGGAGGCTCGTATGAAAGATTGCGACCGAGATCAGGTTTCGGTTCAGGTGCTTTCAACAGTGCCCGTGATGTTTAGCTATTGGGCTAAGCCTGAGCACACCTTAGATCTTTCGATGTTGCTAAACGACCACATTGCAGGCATCGTAAAAAAATACCCAAAGCGATTTATTGGCCTGGCAACATTGCCTATGCAATCTCCTAAACTGGCCATTCAGGAACTGGAGCGGTGTATGACGGAGTTGGGTATGGCAGGCATTCAAATTGGCACGCATATTAATAATTGGAATTTAGATGCGCCTGAAGTATTTGCTGTATTGGAGGCCGCTCAAGATTTAGGAGCTGCGGTGTTTATTCACCCTTGGGATATGATGGGCAAGGATAATATGCCCAAATATTGGCTTCCTTGGTTGGTGGGCATGCCTGCTGAAACTTCGTTAGCCATTTCTTCGATGATATTTGGCGGTGTAATAGAGCGTTTACCCGATTTACGCATTGCCTTTGCCCATGGTGGAGGCTCTTTTCCTGCTACCATTGGTCGCATAGAGCATGGTTTTAATGTTCGCCCTGATCTTTGTGCAGTAGATAATGACGTTAATCCACGTGAGTATTTAGGCAAGTTTTATTTAGACTCCTTAGTGCACGATAAAACAATGCTTAATTATTTGGTTGATTTAATGGGCGAAGATAAAATCACGTTGGGTTCGGATTACCCTTTCCCTTTAGGGGAGCATAAGCCAGGCGAGCTGATTAAAACGAGTGGATTTAACCAATCGGTGGAGGAAAAATTATTGGGCACGAATGCCCTTAATTGGCTCGATTTAAAAGCTGAAATGTTTGTGTAATGGAACAGTTAATGACAGAATCGCCCTTAGGTAACATCTTGCTAGAAGCGAATGCAAAAGGGATAACGGCTGTTCAATTTAGCTGGCTAGAAAATGTGCCTACTGAATCCACTAATTCAATTCTCAATCAGTGTGCTCAGGAGTTGCATGAATATTTTGTTGATAAGCGCATGTTTTTTACCGTGCCATTATCATTGAATGGCACTGATTTTCAGATGCGAGTTTGGGAAGAACTTCAGAACATTCCTTATGGTACAACTTCCACGTATTTAAAAATGGCGAAGCGACTTGGGGATGAAAAGGTGATTCGAGCTGCGGCATCTGCCAATGGGAAAAACCCTATTGCTATTATTGTGCCTTGCCATCGGGTAATTGGCACCAATGGCGATTTGGTGGGTTATGCAGGTGGCCTCGATAAAAAGAAATGGCTTTTGGAGCACGAAGGTGCTTTGAACAAAGATCAGTTGGAATTATTTTGATAGAATGAAAAACCTAGGAATATCAAAGGAAAACGTCATTGCGAGGAACGAAGCAATCTCCTTAATACAATGTGGAACTAATAAAGAAATTCTTTCCCGATGGCTATCGGGATTCCTCCCTCTGAATGACTGTATTTATTAATTAGAATATATGCAATACATAAACTCATTAGCATACGCTCAGTCCTTAGATAAAAAAGACCCCTTAAAATCATTTAGAGATGAGTTTTACATACCCAAACATAAAGGCCAAGATACGCTCTATTTTACAGGCAATTCCTTAGGGTTACAGCCCAAAGGAACCGCAAAAATTATTAATGAAGAGTTAGAGTTGTGGAAGGAAAGAGGAGTGGAAGGGCATTTTGAAGGAGAAAGACCCTGGTTTCATTACCATAAATTTGCCAAAGAAAGTCTGGCAAAAATTGTAGGAGCCAAGCCCGAAGAGGTGGTACCAATGAACAGCCTTACCACTAATCTTCACTTGCTTATGGTATCGTTTTACAGACCAACAGCGAAGCGGTTTAAAATAATTACCGAGGCAGGTGCATTTCCTTCTGACCAATATGCGTTGGAAAGTCAGGTGAAATTTCACGGGTTTAATCCTGATGAGGCCATTATTGAGTTAGCTCCCAGAGAAGGCGAAACTACGATTAGAACGGAAGATATTGTAGAGGCAATTGAACATAATGCTTCTCAGTTGGCTTTAGTAATGTTTAGTGGTGTACAATATTTTACAGGCCAATTATTCGATATTGAAACTATTACGGCAGCGGGTCATACCGCAGGGGCAGTAGTTGGGTTTGATTTGGCTCATGCTGCCGGTAATGCTCCTTTGGCTTTACATAATCATCAAGTGGATTTTGCAGTTTGGTGCCATTATAAATACCTTAATTCAGGGCCAGGCAGTGTGGCAGGAGCTTTTGTGCATAGCAAGCATGCCAATAACCCTAACTTGCCAAGGTTTGCAGGTTGGTGGGGCCATAATGAAGAAGAACGTTTCCTAATGAAAAAAGGCTTTCGGCCTATGGCGGGTGCTGATGGTTGGCAATTGAGCAATGCCAATGTGTTAACTACTGCGGCCTTGCTGGCTTCACTAGAAGTAATAGACAAAGCAGGATTTGAGAAGATGAGAAGCAAAAGTGTATTGCTTACAGGCTACTTAGAGTTTCTATTAAATGATACTTTTAGCAGCCATGAAATACTCATATTAACTCCTAATGATCCAAGCCAAAGAGGAGCACAACTATCTATTTCTTTAATAAATAATGGGCGAAAAGTGTTTGATGCGTTGGCAGCCCAAGGGGTAGTGGCTGATTGGCGAGAACCAAATTTGAATGAAGGACAAGCAGGAGTAATTCGAATAGCACCAACTCCTTTGTACAACCGGTTTGAAGATGTGTTTACATTTGTTAAGTTATTAAGAAAAGCCATAGGATAATGCAACAAAAGAAGATAAGTATTGTTGGAGCAGGATTAATTGGTTCGTTATTGGCCATTTATTTGCGAAAACAAGGCCATAATGTTACCGTGTTTGAGCGAAGACAAGATTTGCGAAAAACGGACATCTCAGCAGGAAAATCTATTAACCTAGCCTTAAGCGATAGAGGCTGGAAACCCTTGAAAGAAGTTGGGTTAGAAGAGGAATTACTCCAAATGATAATCCCTATGAAAGGGAGGATTATGCACGACAAAGCTGGGCAAATCACTTTTCAGCCCTATGGCAAAGAAGGGCAAGCCATTAATTCCATTTCGCGTGGAGGGCTTAATGGGCTACTGATGAACAAGGCAGAGGAACTTGGTGTCCAATTTAAATTTGAGCACAAATGTTTAGATGTTAACCTTGAGGAGACATGCCTTAGTTTGAATGATGGAGAAATTGACTCTGTCATTCAATCAGACTTAATTTTTGGAACCGATGGGGCTTTTTCCGCTGTGCGTGCTGCTATGCAAAAACAAGACAGATTTACGTATTCACAGAGCTATATTCCACATGGGTATAAGGAGCTGGTGATTCCGGCAACTGCAACGGGTGACTTTGCCATAGACAAGAACGAGCTACATATTTGGCCCAGAGGCGAGTATATGCTTATAGCTTTACCCAATTTGGATGGTAGCTTTACCGTTACCTTATTTTTGCCTTTTGAGGGAGAAGGATATGCCTTTGAAAATTTGAATACCGATGAAGAAATTCTAAGTTTTTTTAGAAAGGTGTTTCCAGATGCTTTGGAGTATATGCCCACTTTGTTAGACGATTTTCGAGCGAATCCGGCTTCCTCATTAGTAACCATAAAAAGCTATCCTTGGATTAAGAAAAATACGATGGTATTAGGTGATGCAGCACATGCTGTAGTTCCTTTTTATGGGCAGGGGATGAACTGTGGGTTCGAAGATTGTTTTGAGTTGAACCAAACCATTGAACAATTTGGAGATGATTGGGAAACAATATTTAAGGAATTTAACCTTTTCAGACCGCAAAATGCGAATGCCATTGCCGATTTAGCC
>JAMOMJ010000342.1 GCA_027067135.1 Cyclobacteriaceae bacterium | reverse complement strand
GTGGGGTAATCTTTGATTGTGGTAAGTCGTGCGCTGTTCTATATGATTATTAGTTTGTATATTTTGATATCTGTGAATTATAAAAATCCTATCATTAAGATGCCCAGCAAGTTTTGTTCGGTAATTTTCCTTCTTTCCAGTGTTGTTTTACCTTATGAGCAGCTCGTGCAAAGTGGTTTTTCTTCTTATCACTTTCCATTGGCTCTAACATGATGACTTCACCGCTGGTTTTATTTATGGTTAAAACCCCATAATTATCATTAAGTAATCCAAATTTATATTCGACAGAATCATTAACATCTTTAACTTTTTCAATCTCAATATATATAGCCATTATTCTAGTCCTGATAGTCTTCCTGATCTATTTGCTGCATCATGTGCAGTTCTGTAATCTGTTCGGAATATACCCTCAAATTTAGATTCAAACAACTCATGATTAAGAAGTTGGATATCTTTTTCTGTATGAGTGCCTTTTTGAAGACGTTTCCATGAATTTGTAATTTCTGGATCTGCATCAAATCGCCTTACAGCATTATCAAGTTGGTGTTTTTGTACAAACAAATGATTTTTTATGCGTTGTACTTGAAATGGTTTCATCCCAGTGTGTTTTGCTATATCTGCAACATCATTCGTTTTACGAATTATTTTGTAAGCTTCTTCTGCGCCATCGAAATCCCAGTATTCTAGTTCTCTTGCTCCTGTAGTTCTTTTTGTCGTACTATTAGTAATCTCATCAACATGCCTACCACCAGTAGCCTTGGCAACACCTGATGTAACTTCCCCCCCTTTAGTAGCTAATTTTACACCTTTATAAACAAGCGCTCCACCTTTTGCGATATATTTACCCGCATTACCGATTACAGGGAGTGCAAAAAAACCTGATAATAAACGACCACCAAGTCCAACCTTTTCACCCGTTACTGGGTTCACACCTGTTAGTGCAATGGTCGCATCTTTTACATTACTAACACCCGGTATAAAGTCTGTGGCTATATCAGCTCCTGTGGTTAAAACAGATTGCTCATTACTCTGCGGCTCCCGATTAGCTGTTACCACTATAGGTTCTAAGGCGGTAGTTTCAGGCGGGTATTCCCTTTTTGGCAAAGGCTTAAGATCTTCAAATGCAGGCATGCTAGATTGAGTCGTTTTTTGATAGCTATTGCTTGGTTTAGGTGTTGTTTTATGAATCGTTATTTCCATTGTTCCATTAGCGTTAATACGCACTGAATCTTTATTATTCCTTATGTTTTTATCATCATTAATATTATTTGAAGTCGCTTGCTTATAAGCTGCATCATCACCTGAGAATGAATTAGCAAAGCTACCCATAATCCCTGAGGTTGAATAAGAAGGGCTGTATTGTGGATTAAAAGCACTGTTACTGCTTTGGTTTGTACCTACTACCGCACGATTATCCGTACCTGTTTTCATAAACTGATACGCATCATTAGCTGCTTCTAAGTCAAAGCTTTGGGTTTTAATCATTTGCTCAATACTATTTTTATGTTTATTGGCACTGCTGTAGTAATCCGATAGGCGAATGACATTATCAGCTGTTTTACTGTCAATGACTTTATTTTGTGAAAGGGTAGTG
>JAMOMJ010000341.1 GCA_027067135.1 Cyclobacteriaceae bacterium | reverse complement strand
CCTTGATAGCTTTCTCAAAATCCTCCACATGTTCTAATGTGTGTCTTGTATATATTGCATCAACACTGTTATCCTTGAAAGGTAAATACTCAGCCATTGCTATAATGTCTACTTCTTCAACTTTAACAACATCTATACCGATATATCCCTTCCTCTTCCTCAGACCACAGCCGATATCCAATTTAACGTCTTTATTCATTGATTGCACCCCTTTATAATTATATTATTATTCTATATTAAATTTTCAATTATTTGTTTTAGTTTAAATCCCAGTGCTTTAGGCGTAAATTTCTTTTTAAATAATTTATACCCACACGTGGCAATTTTTTTTCTCAATTCATCATTATCCTTTAACTCCAATATTGCATCTGCTAATGCCTCTGGATTTGCCATCTCACACAACAGAGCATGCTTTTTGTTTTTTAGTATCTCTCTTGAAGCTTTGGAATCCCCAGTAATTAACGGTTTTTTCATTGCTAATACTTCAAACGCTTTATTGGGCACAACTCTTTTAGCTTTTTGTGTATTACCAAATATACCTAGGCAAATATCGGATTCAGCAATATATATAGGTATTTTTTCATATTTTACCCACCCAAGTAATTCAACATTTTTTAATTCATTTCTCTTAATAAAATTATTCACTTTATTATATGTTTGACCTTTGCCTATTATTTTAAAGATTACATCTTTTTCATTTTTTAATATTTTGGCACATTCAGCTATATATTCCACTCCTTGTAAAGGAACAAATGAACCATGAAACTCCACAATAAATTTATTTTCTCTTTTTTTAATATATTTCGGATAAAAAATGCTATCATCAGCTCCAATATATATAACATCTATTTTACTCTTTGAAATTTTAAATGTTTTTGAAAAATACTCTAAATGTTGATATGTGTCTACTATTATTTTATCTGAAAGTTTACAAGAGTATGAATCTAAATAAAAATAATATATAGATTTAATTGATTTATCTTTTACTATTTTTCTGTCAAGCACTGCAGTGTCGTATAACGATATAAAAGGATCAAAAATTACAACTCTTTTAAACAATCTAGAAAAGATATATGCTGGGAGTACATTTGCATGCCCCATGGCACCCACTATTATTGCCTCATGATTGGGTATTTTTAAATATTTAAGTGATAGTTTTATAACTCTTTTAAGATAATTAGATCTATTATTACAGTCATAGACACTGACACCATTCTCTATAAGCCCTTTGATCAGTATTCTGTTCCTTGAATAATATTTATCATATGAACCAAAATAGCAAACTTTCATCATGAATGATCATTTTTCTACTAATCCTCTGCTCAATAGTTCTTCGAACGCTTTATCGAACTTATCCTCAGCCTCGACATCCATACCCCATGCTACAAGTTCTTCCATTCCCTCTTCGAACGAAATCTGAGGTTCATAACCAAGTTTATCCCTAATTTTAGATATGTCAGCGAAGCAGTGTCTAATATCTCCAGCCCTATATTTGTTAGTTATTTTCGGCTTTAAACTTTTACCGTATAGATTTATCAGTACTTCAGCAACCTTCAAAATTGAAACTGGTTTACCCGTACCAACATTTAAAGCTTCATAGTTTGCTCCATTTTTCTCCATTGCAAGTATGTTGGCCAGGATTATATCGTGAACGCTTACAAAATCTCTCGTTTGCAACCCATCTTCAAATATTATTGGTGGTTTATAATTCTTAATCCTAGAAGAAAATATTGCGCAAACACCGGTGTATGGGTTGCTCAGTGATTGTCTTGGACCGTAAACGTTAAAGTATCTAAGGGCCACTGTAGGTATCCCATAAGCTCTTCCAACAACTAGACACATCTCCTCCTGATCCCTTTTTGTTATTGCATAGATTGATTCAGGGTTAAGTGGCTTATCTTCAGATGTAGGAACCGGTTTGACAACTTTACTACAATTCGGACATTTTACTTCCCATTCCCTCCTTTTAAGCTGATCAATGCTTCGAAGCTTGGGGTAAACAACACCACAATCTTCACACTTATACGCTCCCTCTCCGTATATACTCATCGAAGACGCTACAATTAATTTTTTCACAGTGTTTTCTCTATTAACCAATATATCAAGTAGTTTCGCTGTAGCATAGGTGTTCACGTTTACATACTTCTTTATTTCATACATGCTTTGCCCAACTCCAACAGCAGCAGCTTCATGAAAAACGACTTCAGTATCCTTTAACAATTCTGCAAGCAAATCTTCATCTCTAATATCTCCGAAAATATATTTTGCATTTGGATTTAAATAATTTGGCCTTTTCTTGTGAACCTGTGGCTCCAAATTATCCAATACAACTACATCGTGCCCCAACTCAACTAGTTTATCTACTAGGTGACTACCTATGAATCCTACACCACCAGTAACTAAAACCCTGTATTTCAGTTATGCCACCTCCCTAGCAATTCTACGGTCTTCTTTAACCCATCTTCAAGTTCAACTTTAGGTGTCCAATTTAAAAGAGTTTTGGCTTTGGTTATATCTGGACACCTCCTCCTAGGGTCATCGGGCATTGGCGGGCAGAACGTTATTTCAGAATTCGAATTGGTGATTTTTTTAACGATTTCAGCTAACTTTAATATTGTTATTTCATTGGGGTTACCTATGTTAACTACTTCGCCTTTGCATTCGTTAAACCAAGCCAACCTCAGCAAACCTTCAATTTGATCAGTAACGTAGCAGAACGAACGAGTTTGTTTCCCATCACCGAAAATTGTTATTGGTTCATTGTTCAAAGCTTGAGCTATAAATCTTGGAATAACCCTTCCATAAACACCATCGGCTCTCATTCTTGGTCCATATGTGTTAAAGATCCTAGCAATTCTGACATCCACGTCATATTGTCTTAGGTAGGCCATACACAGAGCCTCACCACACCTTTTGGATTCGTCGTAGCAACCTCTAACACCTATGGGATTTACGTTTCCGTTGTAAGTTTCTGGAGTTGGGACTACCTTTGCATCGCCATAGATTTCACTCGTGGATGTAAAGAGAAACCTCGCTTTGTATTTTCTTGCCAACTCAAGCATGTTCATCGTTCCTAATGTATTTGCTTTTATGATTTCAATTGGGTACTTATCAAACTCTAAAGGGGAAGCTCTTGAGGCCAAGTGCATTATTAGATCAATTTTTTCTTCACCTAGTTTAAGAAAACTTGACACATTATGTCTCACAAATTTGAAGTTCTCGCGATCCTTTAGATGAGATATATTACTCTCCAAACCACTTGTCAGGTTGTCCATGCAAATAACTTTAGCTCCCTGCCCAACAAGAACATCACAAATCCAAGAGCCCAAAAACCCCGCCCCACCAGTTACAAGTACAACTCTATCTTCAAAGCTTATATTATCAAGATTTCTAATTATTTTTTTAATTTCACTCTGAAGTATCCCCATATTTACGCCCCCAATAGTTTTAGGAATGTTCTTATTTCCTCTCCAAGCTCTTTATCATTCAAAGCTAGCTCTATGTTTGCTTTAAGCCAGTCTGCTTTATTGCCTATGTCAAACCTTTTTCCTTTAAATAAGTAAGCATACATATATTCTTTCTTACTTAAAATTCTCATAGCATCTGTAAGTTGAATTTCACCACTTTTTCCTGGTTTAGTATTTTTAAGACAGTCAAATATTTCTGGTGTAAGGATATATCTACCCAATATAGCTAAGTTAGACGGGGCTTCATCAACGCTCGGTTTCTCAACTAGATCTTCGACTAAGTAGATTGAGTTCTCAACAGGCTTACATGCTATTATTCCGTAAAGGCAAACTTTCTCTACTGGAACTTCCTCAACTGCTATAATCGATGTTCTATACCGCTCATATACTTTAATTATTTCTTTAGTACAGGGTGGAATTGTTATTGTATCTCCCAGCAGTAAAGCAAAAGGCTCATCATCAACAAAAGCTTCGGCATATTTTACAGCATCACCCAGTCCCTTTTGCTCCCTTTGCCTGACAAAGTATATGTTTACCTCGTTTAGAATTCTATCTAATTTCTCTATATGTTTATCTTTCTTTGGCAAATTACTTCTGTCAAAATGGTCTTCAATAGCCCGCTTATGTTTACCAGTTATAATTAAAATCTCCTTTATTCCTGAGTAGTAGGCTTCTTCTACAACGTATTGGATGACCGGTTTATGGACAACAGGTACCATTTCCTTAGGTTGCGCCTTCGTAATAGGCAGCATCCTCGTTCCGTATCCAGCTGCAGGAATTACAGCTTTTCTAACATCCATCTTAGTCACCCTAAATGATACAGCACTACATTACCAGCAGACGCCCTCATAGATCTTGGCCTCTTTCATAGCCTTTTCTATTCGCCTACCATCTATTACAATTTTACCGCTGTAATCCAATTCCTCAAATTCTTTCCAGTCTGTGACAATCAGTATAACATCAGACTTTGCAATTACATCTTTGGCTGAATCAACGTACTCAACTTGCGGAAAAATATTGGAAAAATTATTCATAGCCTTTGGATCATATGCTACTACCTTAGCCCCTTCCTTAAGCAAATATTTAACTATTGGAATTGCTCTGCTTTCTCTTATATCATCAGTATCTGGTTTGAATGCTAGACCTAACACCCCAATTTTTTTACCAGTTAAATTAGAGATATACTTTCTAAGTAATTCAATCATTTTTAATGGTTGTTTTTCATTTACTTCAATAACTGATTTCAATATCTTTGGATCTTCTCCCAACTCTTCTGCTTTTTTAATTAGTGCTTTAACATCCTTTGGAAAGCAGCTTCCACCAAACCCTATTCCTGCTTTAAAGAAAGATGGATTAATTCTGTGATCTAAACCAACACCTCTAAAAACGATATAAGAATCTATATTCAATTTCTTGCATACATTACCAATCTCATTAGCAAAACTAATCTTTGTAGCAAGAAATGCATTGGAGACGTACTTGATCATTTCAGCTGTTTTTATATCTGTGAATAATTTTGGGCAATTGAATGGACGATACAATCTATCTAAAATGTGCTTAGTTTTGTCATCGTGCGTGCCCACTACTATTCTATCTGGGCTCATAAAGTCGTTGATGGCATTACCTTCTCTTAGAAATTCAGGATTCACTGATAAGCCAAAATCTTTGAATGCTATTTTTTTAGACGTTTTCTCTATTAGCGGCTTTACAATATTTTCCGTTGTACCAGGTATTACTGTGCTTTTAACTACAACTGTGTGAAAATCATCTTTCTCAAGGAGGGCTTCGCCAACATTTCTGGAGGCCGATTTGATATATTCTAAATCAATAGATCCATCTGGTTTTGGAGGTGTGCCAACGCAAATGAATGTTATTTCTGTATTTAATATTGCCTCTTCGTAGTTATTTGTAGCGTAAAATTTATTTTTATTTTTTGTCATTAGTTCCTTTAGTTTCTTCTCATATATAGGCGGAATTAAATTATTTATATTATTAATTTTATCTTCATCTTTATCGACAAATATTATGTCGTTTCCCATCTCAGCCAAGCAGATACCAGTTACCAATCCAACATATCCTGATCCAATTACTGAAATTTTCATAGATTTATGAGTGTATGGTAGTTAATATAAGCTTTATCCTAGGTCCTACGATTGCGTGCTAGAAATAGTAAAACACAATATTTTAAATTATTATGGCCTTAGAGCCAAGCATGAAAGCTTTTATTCTTGCAGCGGGAGAGGGGACGAGAATGCGTCCCCTGACGTACACAAGGCCAAAAGTCATGTTACCGGTTGCCAACAAACCCATACTGGAACACCTTATTCTGGAGCTGAAAAAGGCGGGAATAGATGAGGTAATTCTGGTGGTTGGCTACAGGGAAGAAGCTATAAGAAACTACTTTGACGAGCTCGAACTCGGCATCAAAGTAAGGTACGTATCGCAGAGAAAACAGCTGGGAACGGCTGATGCCTTAAGGTCGGCATCTCACTTCTTGGACGGTGAGTTCCTAGTCCTAAACGGAGACAACCTCGTGAGCTGTGAGGATATAAAAAGAGTGATTGAACACAACGGTATGGTTATTGGAGCATACAGAGTTGAGAATCCCAGCGATTACGGGGTTTTACTGGTCGAGGATGGAAAGATCAGGAGAATAATCGAGAAGCCCGATAGCCCTCCAACCAACCTGATAAACTCAGGAATTTACAAGTTCACGTCTGAAATACTGGACTACATTGAAAAAACCCCGCTGTCCAAGAGAGGTGAATACGAGATAACCGATACTGTTCAGCTCGCCATAAACTCGGGGATCGAGTTTAAAGCTGTTGAGCTAAAAACGTGGATGGATGTGGGATATCCTTGGAACTTGCTTGAGGCAAACGAGTTCATGCTCAAAAAAGTTCAGCGGGACATCGGGGGTGAAGTGGAGGAGGGTGCTCACATAAAAGGGAATGTGGTTATTGGAGAGGGGACTGTTGTCAGGTCTGGTTCGTATATTGTCGGGCCTGTAATCATAGGCAAAAACTGCGTTGTTGGGCCGAACTGCTTCATTAGGCCTCACACAAGCATAGGCAACAACTGCCATATCGGTGCGTGCGTTGAGATAAAGAACTCCATAATCATGTCGAACACGAACGTCCCGCATCTAAACTACGTTGGCGACTCTGTTATCGGTGAAAACTGCAACTTTGGAGCCGGAACAAAAATTGCAAATCTGAGGCTGGATGAAAAAATAATCTCTGCCACACTCAGGGGTAGAAAGATCTCGACGGAAAGAAGGAAGTTCGGGGCAGTAATTGGGGATAACGTAAAAACGGGTATTAACGTTTCCATAAACGTGGGAACCATGATAGGCAACGACGTGTTTGTAGCACCATCTGCCAAAGTTGATGGTTACGTGGAACCTTATTCAAGGATATTTTGATTTTAAGTTTGGTATTGTTAACGGGGTGAGCACATGCAGGCGGTCATTCTTGCTGCTGGTGAGGGATACAGACTGAGACCATTTACTGCTAACAAGCCCAAGGTCATGATCAAGGTTGCAAACAAACCGATTCTCGAGTACGTTGTGGAAGCTCTGGCTTCTGCAGGGGTCAGAGACATAGTTATGGTTGTTGGTTACAGAAGAAACAGAATCATCGATTACTTTGAAAACGGTGAAAAGTGGAACGTGAAAATAAGGTATGCTGTGCAGGAGCAGCAGCTGGGAACAGCTCATGCCCTAAAACAGGCCGAGGAATTTGTGAATAGCGAAACTTTTCTCGTCCTATCAGGGGACAACATAGTTGATTCCAAGACTGTGGAATCTCTGAAACCCTGGACGGTTGCGTACAGGGTGTCCGAAAAGCCCTCCAAATACGGGGTTTTGCTGGTTGAAGATGGGAAGATTAGGAGAATAATCGAGAAGCCCGATAACCCTCCGACCAACCTGATAAACGTGGGAGTGTATCACCTTGGAAGGGAGGTCTTCGACTGGATTGGGGATAGAAGGGATCTTGTTGACGTATTGAACATCATGATCGAAAACGGATACGAGTTTGGCTGTGCCGAGGCGAACCTGTGGATGGATGTAGTTTACCCTTGGGACATACTGAGAGTGAACGACCTCGCAATGGATTTATCAGGAAAAACGGTTGGTGGAAAAGTTGAAAGTGCTGCAATCCTCGGGGACGTTAAAGTGGGCAATGGCAGTGTTGTCAGGTCTGGAGTTTACATAAGAGGGCCGTGTATAATCGGTGAAAACACTGAGGTGGGACCAAACGCTGTGATACAGCCCTCAACATCCATAGGTGATGGAGTAAAAATAGGTGCGCTGTGTTACATTGAAAACTGTGTGATTGGTGATAACGTAATAGTAAAGCCAAACTGCTACCTGAAGGATTGTGTGATCGATGATGGTTGCGTTATAGGGCCAAACTGTTCGGCAATAAGTGGGCAGGTGGAGCTAGTAGCCGATGGGGAAATTCACAGGGTTAGGGCTGGGGCTTTTATTGGAGAAAACTGTGAAGTCGGAGCGAACTCAGTTCTGAAAGCTGGCAGT
>JAMOMJ010000340.1 GCA_027067135.1 Cyclobacteriaceae bacterium | reverse complement strand
GCAGGGTTCATCCTCCAAGCCGAAGAATTATCAATTACAAACGTTCCTACGTTCGCAAACGCTGGAGCAAATTTTAGCGAAGTATCTCCACCTGCTGAAAAAATGGCTATGTCTGGTTTTGCATCAACGGCATCTTGCATACTAATAATAGCATACTCATTATCTTTAAAACTCACCTTTTTGCCCACAGACCTTTCCGAAGCCACTAATAGTAACTCATCAAATTCAACATTTCTTTCTTTCAGTACCTGAAGTATCTCGCTTCCAACCAATCCTGTTGCTCCAACAATTGCAAGTTTCATAAAATTATTAGTTATTGTCTATTAAAAAATATGTGATGGGCGCAAAATTAGCAAAAGGCTTCTTTATTACAACCATATTAGTGTTGGTTTGCAACTCTTTATTTGCTCAATGGGCAGATAATTTTGATGATGGTGACTTTACAACTAACCCCGAGTGGGTTGGAAACATAAGCGATGTTATAATTGAAGCTGGTGTTTTACGACTGAATGCGCCCGCTCAAACTGGAAATTCATATTTGGTCACAAGCTCAGATATTAGTTTAAATGCCAGTTGGGGTTTCAATCTAACACTAGATTTTAACCCGTCTTCGAGCAATTATGCAAAAGTGTATATAATGGCCGATGTGCTTGATTTATCTAATGTTCAAAATGGATACTTTGTTAAAATTGGCGGAACGCCCGATGAAATAAGCCTTTATAAAGTATTAGAGGGATCTGAAGCAGTTTTGATTGATGGTGTAGATGGACGAGTTGGCTTATCGAATGTACAAGTCGAAATTAATATTACTCGTAACTCCGCTAATAGTTGGGAGTTAAAATCGAAACTAGCTGGAGAGTCTGATTTTGTTTCTGAAGGCAACATTATTGACTCTGATATAAACAGCTCTGCCTATTTTGGAGTGTTTTGTAAATACACTTCCACCCGTTCGACAAAGTTTTATTTTGATAATTTTGTAGTAAACGGCTCTTCTTATGTTGATAACGAACCTCCAATTCTGCTGAATTATACAACCCCTACAAGCAATCAAATAACCCTCCTTTTTAATGAACCTTTAGATACTGTTGAAGCAAAACTACCTTCACATTTTGTGCTTAACGATTCCGTTCTTGTTAAAACAGTTAGCCCTTTGGCATTAGATTCTCTTTTGTTAAAATTCGATTCATTGCAATTGGTAAATACGCTTGAAGTTAAAGCATTACCAGATGTAGAAGGCAATACACTTGACACCACATTACAAGTTGTTTATGTTAACCCGGCCTCCTATGTCTATAGAGATTTGGTAATTAACGAGATTTTTCCAGACCCCAACCCTCAAGAAGACTTACCTCCATTTGAATTTATTGAATTATACAATAATTCAGAACGCATTATTGATGTCGCAGGTTGGACTTTTACTGATGGCACGAAAACTGGAACTTTGGGTGCAACTTTAATTTTTCCAGATTCATTTCTTATTATTTGCCCCATAGAAGCTGAAAGTGAGTATGAATCATTTGGAGCAACCCAAGGAATTACCAATTGGCCTTCTTTAAATAATGGTGGAGATAATCTAACGTTAAACGACAAGGACGGCAACCCTATTGATTCTGTTAATTATAGCATTAGTTGGTATAACGACCTTGCTAAAGATAATGGTGGTTGGAGTTTAGAGCAAATTTACCCAAAGGCAACTTGCCTAAATAGCTGCAATTGGGCAGCTTCAGTAAACCCAAGTGGAGGTACGCCAGGTGAAATCAACTCGATATTTGATCTTGGATTAGACGAATCTCCTCCAATTTTGCTCGGTGTTTCTACACCCACTAATTTACAAGTACAACTCCTATTTAATGAAGCCCTCGATAGTTTAAGCTTACCTCAGAGTTTGTTTATTCTTAACGACTCAATCAATCCGTTTTCAGTTTATCATTCTACAGATACAGTTTTGTTAAGCTTTTCAGATTCTTTACCTCTTAAAAACACGCTCGATATCCAACATATATTTGATCTTGCAAACAACGAGCTAGATACGTTAATTATCTTCTATCTAATAGATTCCGTTCCTCATACCTTTAGAGATATTGTAATTAATGAACTATTGCCAGACCCCAATCCTCAAGAAGAACTGCCAACATTTGAGTTTGTAGAGCTCTTTAATAATTCGGCCAAAACAATTAACCTCAATGGATGGCAATATTCGGATGGCACCAAAACGTTCACGTTTCCAAACCAACTCATTTACCCTGAGTCCTTTCTCATTATTTGTCATATGGAAGCCAAGGCCGAATACCAAGTGTACGGAGAAACACTTGGCATTAGCAATTGGCCTTCTTTAAATAATAGCGGAGATTCGTTAACTCTTATTGATAATACAGGAAGCCTAATTGACTCCTTAAACTACTCCAGCAACTGGTATAACGATGCTTCAAAAAATAGTGGAGGGTGGAGTTTGGAGCAAATTTATGCAAATTCAATTTGCTTAGATAGCTGCAATTGGGCAGCATCCGTTGATATAAGCGGAGGAACCCCTGGTCGGGTAAATTCAATATTTAACCTTGGCTTGGATGAAACTCCACCCCAAATTACAGCCGTTTATACACCAAGCATCACACAAATAACCCTCGTTTTTAATGAACCTATTGAACCCACAATTAGTATTGATAGTTTTATACTAAATGAAACCCTAAAGCCAACAGCTGTTAACATAAACTCAGACTCTATTTTGCTTGAGTTTGGTACAAACCTAGAGCTAGTTAACAGCTTAAAAGCGGTATCTATTGCTGATACTGTTGGCAATAAAATGGATTCTACACTTACTGTGTATTTTATAAACCCTGAGCCAACTGCTTATAGAAACATTGTAATCAATGAAATTTTTGCTGACCCAAGCCCACAAGAGGACTTACCTCCATTTGAGTTTGTTGAGCTATTAAACCTAAGTGATAATATTATTGATTTAAAGGGGTGGAAGTTTGCCGATGGCGCAAAGTCAGTTGAGTTTAACTCCTTTCTCCTTTTTCCCGACTCATTTCTCATTATATGTTCGCAAGAGGCTAGAGAAATATACCAAGAATATGGTAGAACCTTAGCACTTGAAACCTGGCCATCGCTTAATAATAATGGAGAAACACTTTCTATAGTATCAAGTACTAGTGTAACCATCGATTCTGTTTTTTATACAAAAGAGTGGTATAAAAATGGGGCTAAAGATGAAGGCGGGTGGAGTTTAGAACAGATAAACCCATGGTCAAAATGCTTAGGTAAGTTTAACTGGGCGGCCTCAACACATGTAAAAGGAGGAACCCCTGGCAATGCAAACGCCCTCTTCTCTGTAAACACCGATTTCGACCCTCCACAAATAACACAAGCTTTGCTAACCGATAGGTTAGTAGAAATTTGGTTAACAGAACCTGTTGCGATGGGTCTTTATAAAGGAGTCATCTCTTCCCCAGAAAACGAAGTTGGATTTGATGTAGCAGAACCTGCCTCCTACATCACAGGAATGATTGATAAACCCATTCATTTAAATACATCCAATATAGAAATTTCTTTAGAAGATTGTAACGGAAATAATGGCTTGTCCAATTCAGCCCTAACCAACATATCAGTCCCTACAACCCAAGATATAATCATAAACGAAATTTTGTTTAACCCTTATGTTGGAGGCTCCGATTTTGTAGAGATTTATAATAATTCTGAAAAGAATTTTAATCTTAAAAACTACCAGTTATCTAATGAGAACAATAGCTCTATAATTACGGAAACAACGTTAGTATTTGCACCTCAACAATATTATGCACTGAGTGAAGGTATCTCCTTCCTAAAAAATAAATACCTGGCATCTGATAGCTCATTATTTGAAACTAAGCTTCCAACAATGCCCAATGAGGAAGGGCTTATTATTCTAACATCAGCAAAAGAAGTAATGATTGACTCTGTAATTTATAATGAAGATTACCATTTTTCGTTAATTGATGATGTAGAAGGTATTTCGCTTGAGAGAATTTCATTCTCAGAACTTTCAACCTCTAAAGATAATTGGCGGTCAGCAGCCGAAAGCACTAATTATGCCACCCCCGGGTATAAAAATTCTCAATCCAGAGCTCCAGCAAGGGAAGGAACAATTACTGTTTCTCCAGAAGTTATCACCCCGAATAATGATGGACAAGCAGATTTTACACAAATTGGTTATTCCTTAAATGGCCAATCACAAACCATAAGTATTAATATATATAATCTCGCTGGGCAGTTAATAAAAACGATTGCAAACAATTCAATTATTGCGCCTTCTGGTTTTTTTACATGGGATGGCACCAACCAACAAGGAGGTGTTCTGCCAACCGCCCATTATATAATAATATCCGAAATTATTACGTCAGATGGCAGAGTGTTAACATTTAGAAACAAAGTGGTGGTGGCAAATGGATTTTAAAACAAACTGGCTTTCGCCCTGCGAATAAAGTTTAGTTTTTATATAGGGTAAGTAACAACTTAACAGTAATAATATAAATAAGAAAATTTATAATTTTTTAGCGCAAGCAACGTATTAATTTTAACTCAACAACCAAACCTGATGAAAATTTCGCTGGCCTTACTATGGGCAATCTTTATTAGCACGGCTGTAGTTGGTCAAAACCACACCATCAGTGGCTATATAAAAGATAAAGCATCGGGAGAATCATTGATTGCTGCCAACGTGTTTAATAAAACTGATCTAAAAGGCACTACCACCAATACCTACGGGTTTTATAGCCTCACGTTACCCCAAGATAGTATCACGCTGGTTGTCTCCTATGTGGGCTATACTTCGGTAGAGTCCACCTTTTATTTAGATAAAGACATTGAGCTTAATATTGAGTTAGCAAGCTCTATTGAGCTAGACGAGATTGTAATAACTGCCGAAGAAGAGATTCAACAGCAAACGCAAATGAGTGCTGTTACTGTTAAGGTAAAGCAAATACAAGCTTTACCCTCTTTAATGGGTGAAGTGGATGTGCTAAAAGTGTTGCAATTATTGCCTGGTGTACAATCGGGTACAGAAGGAAGCAGTGGCTTATACGTGCGAGGTGGTGGCCCCGATCAAAATCTGATTTTATTAGACGGGGTTCCCATTTATAACTCCTCCCATTTATTTGGATTCTTCTCTGTGTTTAATGCCGATGCCATTAATAATGTAGAATTAATAAAAGGAGGGTTCCCGGCTCGTTATGGAGGACGGCTTTCTTCGGTAATTGATATTTCGTTAAAAGAAGGTAATACTAAGGAATTTAAGGGTACAGCAACCATTGGGCTAATTGCTTCAAAAATTACATTGGAAGGCCCTATTAAAAAGGATAAAACTTCCTTTATTGTATCTGCCAGAAGAACCTATATAGATATTCTTGCCCGGCCTTTAATAAAAGCCCAAAACGATGGTAATTTAGTTGCTGGCTATTACTTCTATGACCTAAACGCCAAAATAAATCATAAATTTTCGAATAAAGACCGGCTGTATTTAAGTGGTTTTTTGGGTAAAGACAAAGCCTATAGCCGATATAAAGATTCCTACGTTGATGCAGGAACAACTACAGAATATCGTGACGAGTTCGGGCTAAACTGGGGCAATGCCATTGCTGCCGTAAGGTGGAACCATTTATTTACACCCAAATTATTTAGCAACCTTACACTTACCTACAGCAAGTATAACTTTGTTGTCTCTGGTGAAAACGAGAGCAAAGTAATTGATTCTTCTGGCACAAAAACAGACCTGTTTTCTATACAATATGATTCAGGAATAGAAGACTTTGCAGCAAAATTAGATTTCGATTTTATTCCAAACCCAAACCATTACGTTCGATTTGGTATCAATGGGATTAATCACTCTTTCAACCCTGGAGTTCTTGCCTATAAATCTACCGATGTAGATACAGTGGCAGGTTCTTTTCAAACCAAGGCCTTTGAGTTTGCCACCTATATTGAAGATGATTTTAAGGTAAGCGAGAAGCTTAAAATAAATGGCGGGGTGCACTTTTCAGGCTTTAAGGTCGAAAACGAATTTTATACATCGGTGCAGCCCAGAGTGGCTCTAAGGTATTTATTAAATAGCAGCATAGCCATAAAAGCATCTTATGCACAGATGGCACAGTTTATTCACCTGCTTACTAATAGTGGTATTGGTTTACCTACCGATTTATGGGTACCCTCTACAGACAGGGTAAAACCCCAAACCTCTTTTCAATATGCTTTAGGCATAGCTAAAACCTTTAATAAATCGTACGAGTTGTCTATTGAGGGTTATTATAAAGAAATGGATAACCTGATTGAATATAAAGATGGCGCCAGCTTTACCAGTGTAAATAAAGATTGGCAGGACAAAATTGAAACAGGCAGCGGTACAAGTTATGGTGCAGAAGTGTTTCTACAAAAAAAATTAGGCAAAATTACCGGCTGGGTTGGATACACTTTGTCATGGAGTAACCGGCAGTTTGATAATATTAATTTTGGTAAAGAGTTTCCGTATAGATACGACAGGCGGCACGATGTTAGTATAACCTCCATTTACAAAATAAACGACCGTGTGGAACTTGCTGCGGTTTGGGTGTATGGCACAGGCAATGCAGTTTCGTTGCCAACCAAATCTTATTTGATAAATGGAGCAGATCAAAGTGGCTATGACTATGGAAATTACTGGGGCACTGAAATACAATATTATGAAGGAAGAAATGGATATCGAATGGCCGCCTACCACCGATTAGACTTTAGCATTGCGTGGACCAAAGTAAAAAAGAATGGGGTTCGTAAATTTACTTTAGGGTTTTATAATATGTATAATCACAAAAACCCTTTCTTTATTCAGCAAACCTATGATTATCAAACAGGACAAAAAAAGTTTGTTCAATATAGCTTAATGCCCATCATTCCATCCATCAGTTATCGATTTGATTTTTAACCCAATATGAAACAATCACATATTTCTATTTTCATCGTTTTATTCCTTTTCTTAGGATGTGAAACTGTTGTTGATATTACCATTCCTGTAGAGAATCCACAACTTGTTATTAATAGTACATTAATTGATGACGAAACAATTAAAGTAAACCTTACAGAAAGTCATCATATATTAAAGTCTGGAAAGTATCAAGGGGTTATAGGAGCAACTGTTGATATCTATGAAAATGACCAGTTATTAACTACATTACCAGATAGTTCAGGAGGAAATTATATCTCTGCCCAATTTAAAGCACAAAAAGGGAAAAAATATACTGTCGAAGTGGCTAAGGCTGGCTATAACACAGCAAGGGCAGACGTTGTTCTGCCCTTTGATACTGCAAGGGTATTAAATGTACAAACCGATACAATCACATTTGACGATTTTGGTTATACTGCTACTTATGCCAGATTTAAAGTAGAACTAGACGATGACCCAAAAACTGATAACTATTATGCTATTTCAATTTATAGAGGTGGATATGTAGAGAGGTATGATTGGACGGTAAACCCTCCTGAATATATTGATAGTGTTTACTCCTACACTAAGGTATATATTCAAACAGAGGATCCAAATTTTGAGGAATATCAATCATTCGGGGAAGAAATTTTATTTAACGATGAGTTGTTTAATGGGAGTTCCTACCAAATTAATTTACTTACTCAAACTAGCTGGTATAATCCAGATCATACCCCAGATGATAGTTTTACCTACTTTATTTCACTAGCTAACACTTCTGAATCATACTATTTGTATGGGCTTTCATCAAAACTACAATATTGGACGTCCGACAACCCATTTGCCCAACCTGTAACGGTGTATAATAATATTGAAAATGGGTTTGGTGTGTTTGGCGCATATAATACGGCTGTGTATAAGGTGGAGTAAACGCAGTCTTTTAAATGTTTTCCACAAAGAAAAGATTAGGATTTGTCAATAAATAAGTGAATCAACATATTGTTTTTATTACCTTTACAAAAAAAAGATAATGGAAACAGATTACACAATAAAAGAACGCATAGAAACTATTCTACCACTACTTAA
>JAMOMJ010000339.1 GCA_027067135.1 Cyclobacteriaceae bacterium | reverse complement strand
AAATTTTATCGAGATGCGAGACAAGGTAGCAGATAAAAATTTCTTGCTCCGCAAAAAAATTGAAGCCCATATTAATAAACTATACCCTGATAAGTGGATTCCTCAGTATTCTATGGTAACATTCAACGACTCTATAAGCTACTCCGAAGCCATGGCAAAAGGGAGGCTACAGCAAAAAATTATGGATAAGGTAATGAGCACCCCTGATATTTCTACAAACTGGGAAGGCTTAAATTTTGAATTGCTAATTGAAGCGTTAGAAGAGCTCCAATAGGCTTTAGTTATAACTTACTTCTACATTTTTATTTACAATTTCAGATAGTTTTTTAAACCCATCTTCTGTGTAGTACTTATCATAATCCGCAATATCTACGTTTATATCTTTAGGCTTATAATTAATATAATCACTAATTAACCAACCATTTTCATCTCGCTGATTAAAGGCTTTCCTGAAACGTTTTCCGCCACCATCAGTAGCATATTCATAAGCAAAGTAGTCTAGTATGTAAGTTTCTGCATTAAACCAATAAACAAATACATCATCAAAATCCTCACCACCACCTTCTTCACTAAATGTAACTTTAAGTTTATAATAGTTTGTGCCATCTATAACTCTTTTGCCTAAATATGTAAGAATTACAGCTTCATCTTTTAGATTAAAGGGTATTCTTAAAAAGTAAAATACAGAGTTTATAGAGTTTGAATATTTACCTATCCATTCATCAGTAACATGTACGATTGAGTCATTTATTTTACGTTGAAACCCTTGATTTGTAAGCACGTCTTCATACGTATTGTTTAAGGTATCAGAAAAATAACGAGCCAGTTTATATTGTCCCTGATTGTATTCTCCTTTATAATGCTTATCTCTAAAATCAAAAGATACATTGGAGTTATACACTTTATCCCCACCATGGGTTTGAATGGCATTTGTCAATATTTCCTGAGCCGTTGGTTCTTGTGTACAAGCCGAAAAAATGATTGATAGTAAAAATATGGAAACTAAATACTTCATAATTAATTGAGTTGATTTTTTGCAACTATTCAGGTAGCAAAACAATGCCACTAAGACCCTAAGGCTCAAAGAAACACTAAAAACCCTTTTTTCTTTGCGAAACTTACTGTCTTTGTGCCTTTGTGGCTAAAATGGGCAACTATAATACCTGAATAGTTACGATTTTTTTAACGATAATGTAAATAAATAGTTCTAGAAATAGGAATAACTAATTGAGTCTAGCTAACATACTCACATACCTGTCAGGCACTTCTCCTTTGGTAGCTGTTTCATAATCAGAATAGCTACATGGAGCTAAACTATTTCTTCCAAAGGTTGCCAACGATTTATCTTCCAAAGGAATTTCCATCCACCATCGTTCGCTTATATTACTTTTGTAGAAGACAATAGAGGCAGGGCTGCCACTGTGCATTTCTACTACATATTTCAGGTAATTTTTGGTGTTGCTCAACGATTCACCTTTGCGAAGGTTTACCCCCTCTAGAAAATACCAAACCATGGTAGCGATGACCGAGGCTGTTTTATGTGTATTGTCATCTAATGTAGGGTCGTACTCATAAAAACCAGCCGAGCTTAGCTTTTCGTTTTGACCAGCATACCAACATATTTGGCAAGCTTCCTCACCCGTGAGCCCAAATGGCTGTGCATTATTACTGCCAGGCGCATCTGCTGATCGAATGGCCGAAATGTCGAAGCTAAGCATATCTGCTTCTCGAATGATAGGTTCCACATCTTTAAGTAACTCTCTTAAGTACCCAACACGATAGGTTTCAAAATACAACCTTTCTAAAACATTAATGGAGGTTTTTTCGATGAGATAAGATTGATAAGCCAGATGGCTATAGTGAAACAGATAATTTGGTTCGTGTACCAACATATTATGAATATGGGTTTTTTCAGGATGTTCTGATTCTTCCATATCCAAAAAAGCATCTACATTAAGCACTGTTATTAATTTTTCCAGCCCTTCGTAAGCCATAAATTGGCCATAGTCTAGGTTGTGAGCTCCTCCAATAATTACAGGTACAACACCGTTTCTAATTAAATGCTCACAAACTTCTTTTAGTCTCCCATAAGTTTCGCCCAAATCAACTCCTGGATTTAAATTCCCAAGGTCTATAATATTATGGGCGCCTTCTCCTTTTTTAAGATTATAAAGCTTGTTCCGAATAATATCAGCTCCTTTCGCAATACCAGTTTCTGAACCCTTATTTTGGTAAGAGTTAATTCCTAAAAGAGCGATGGTGTGGCCTTCTAAATCAGGCAATTTGCCTATGTTAACATTAATTCCTTTGTAAAAAGAACTAATCGAAGATATTTTATCTAGTATTTGTTCATCTACAGGGGTAAAAAATAGATCTAAGTCCATGTTTATTATATATCAAGAATTACATCAAATAATTCTAAGGTTGCTCTATTGGCAGATTCCATGGCACCTTGTACGGTTGCAGAATTACCATTAAGAGCTGTAGCTTCGCCTGCCCAAAAAATTCTGTCTTGTACAGGCGTTGCCATTTGAGCAGGGGCACCAGTACCGCTTACCAATGGGTAAGACTGGGCTCCTTGTATATATTCTTGTTTGCCCCAATCAAAAAGATAGCTTTCAGCAGCATTAAATTCTTTACTGGCTTTTCCTCCTTGAACAGGGTAAATGGCATCTAAATCCGCTAGTAATAATTGAAATATTTCATCATCTGATTTACCTGCCAATACCTCGGCTTGGTCTCCCACAATTAGTGCGGTAAGTACTCTGTTAGAGTTTGTTCTTACAATACCGGGTGCATAATATTCTCGTGCATAACCTTCCGTATAAATGGAGGTAGATGATTTATTCCAAAAATTTGAAAAGAAACTTAAGGTAACTTTAATGCCACCCGACATGCCTATCCTATTCCATGCAGAGGTATTTAAGATAGGTAAGCTTGGTGTAAACGCAATTGAACCTGATTTTAAAACAGCAAGAGGTACTGTGATAATTACACGTGTACACGTATGTGTTTCACCATTTTTATCTGTTAATATTATATTGCTTGGGTCTGAATAATCAATACTAGAGATAGGTGTATTAAATTTTATAAGAGAAAGAACATCAGTATAAACCCCACTTAATATCTGAATTAATGACTGATTTGAACTGAAGAATCTTCCTTCTCCTCCATCCCATTTTTTTAAATTGTCTGAAATGCCCTTAACACTCATGTTATTATAAGTAGCTCCGTTTGGAGTGGCTACTTGACCCTCAACCACATGGTGTGCACGAGGCGCAATTTGAGCACTAACAACAGCATTTTGAAGTGTTAAATCTGGCCCTCCATAATTCTTTAAGTTGCCAATAAAATTTTGCGCATTTATAAAATCAGTATCACCGCGCCCTACAAGGTCTTCTTCAAAATCAGGAATACCATCCATTACAAACGATGCATGTTTCGGAATTTCTTCCAATGTAATCCCTCTTTCAATAATTACATCATGCCAGGGGTTTGAGTTACCATATACATAATCAGCACCTTGCTCTAACGGAAAATCAAAAAAATCATGATTCACTTTTACTCTTCCACCAAAAAGGTCAGTAGCTTCAAGAATCTGCACTGATACATTTTGGTTTTTAATTAATTGTGCTGCTTGAAGTCCGGCAACCCCAGCACCAATGATAATAACATTACCATCGTACACAGGTTTTAAAGGAGGATCCTTTGGGGCACAAGAATTAAGCAAGGAAGGAAACGCCATTCCTGCAGGTACGGTTAATGCCAACTTTTGTAAAATCTCTCTTCTCTTCAATGGGTATAATTTTTACTTTTACCAAAGTAACGGTTTTTTTATATTTTTAGTAACATTTTTTGGCTACAGCTTAGCCCTAAATAATTTAGCAACCATTAGTTTATGTACGGAATAATCATATTAGCTATTGTAGCAATAGCCTTTTTTATTTTTTATAACAAAAGAAAGTCCAAGTTTGTGCCTTCAGCATTTCCAACAGCGTGGGCTAAAATCCTAAATGAAAAAGTTCTTTTTTATAAAAACTTAGACCCTGTAGGACAAACTATGTTTGAAATAAGAGTTCAAAGATTCTTAGCCAACAAACGGATTACTGGTGTAGATACCGAAATTAATGATATGATACGAGTATTAGTGGCAGCAAGTGCCATTATTCCGACTTTTGCTTTTGCTAATTTTAATTATCCTAATGTAAGCGAAATTCTTATTTACCCTAATGCATTTAATAAAGATTTTGAGACTGGTGAAGGAGCAGAAGGCAATATTTTGGGTATGGTAGGTAACCGATTTATGAAAGGGATTGTGATTTTCTCCAAGCCTAGTTTGTTGAAAGCTTTTGATGGGAAGCCGCATTCTTTTAATGTTGGCGTACATGAATTTGTTCATTTAATTGATGGGTTGGATGGCGCAATAGATGGTGTGCCTGAAATGCTTATTAACAACTCGTTTGCTCTGCCTTGGCTCACAGAAGTGAGAAAGGAAATGCAAAAAATAAGAAAAAATAAATCGGATATAAATCCTTATGCACTTACAAATGAGGCTGAATTTTTAGCTGTTGCCAGTGAATATTTTTTTGATGCTCCAGAGAAATTCGAACGTAAGCACCCTGAGTTATATGCGTATATGAAAACCATTTTTCAGCAAGATTTATAAAACACCTGAAACAAAACGATCTTTTCCGTTCAAATCTTGGTGTAACTTTACCTGTTTAAAAGAGTAAGATGTTAGCAATTCAATCACCTCATTCCCAAATTGCTCATTAATTTCAAAGTAGAGCCTACCGTGTGGCTTTAAGTGCTTATTGGCTAATTCTGTAATTCTTTTATAAAACAATAAAGGATTGTTATTTTTAACAAAAAGGGCAAGATGAGGTTCGTAGTCTAGCACATTTTCTTTCATTTCAGCCATTTCGCTATGGAGTACATAAGGAGGGTTGCTAATAATTACATCGTAGTTTTTTGTTAGTTCTTTATGTAAAATATCAAATTGGGTAAATCCAACATTAGCACCTAAATTTTTGGCATTTTGAGCAGCAACCTCTAATGCATCTTTACTAACATCAACTGCTTCTAGTTGATGAGAAGGAGTTTCTAGCTGTAGTGTGATGGGTATGCAACCTGAACCAGTACCAATATCCAAAATAGAAAGATTTTCTTGGTTTTTTATATCTTCTACTATCAGATGAACTAGCTCCTCTGTTTCTTGGCGGGGGATAAGGGTGTATTCATTAACAGTAAAAGGTCTATCATAAAAATAGGCTTTACCGAGAATGTACTGAAGAGGTTCGTTTTTATGTAATCGATTAATGATAGCGTCAATTTGCAATTCAAATTGCGAGCCAGTTAAAAAAGGCTTGTCCGTTATTATATCCATTTTACTAAAACCAGAAAAATGCTCCACAATTATGAATGCAAGAGGATCTGCTTCTTCTGAGAATTGCTCGATTAGCTGCTCTCTTATTTTTTTGAAAAGCTGATATGATAAAGTGTTAACCATCTAGTCTCTTAATGTCATCTCCAGAAAATCTTTAATTTTCTTTCGATTCTTTTTAAACAGTGTGTTTCCAAATCTTTCTAATGCTTTAAAATTTTCGGGAGCTACATTATCCATGCTATCATCTTGATTTTTTAACTCCCCATTAATACGCACATATTGTTCTGGGTGGCCTGTGGTATCAAAAAGTTGCATCAGCTCATAATCAACAGTTTCTGAAACCCCCGACATCATTATATCAACCAGCGGCACCATCCATTCTGCTAATCCCCAATGCTCCGCATCTTTGTGTTTATATGAGTTGCATGCATAGCCAGTACCTAAAGAAAGCATGGCCATTTCGGATGCTACTACTGTATCATTATCTCGTTTAGAGGATTTTCTTACTTCTGCATAAGCACACATAGCAGGGTTGTTGGCAAACACACCTCCATCAATTAATGGATAATACTTTTTGCCCATGGAACGAATATTTGCCACTTGAAAATAGCCAGGTGCTGAAGCCGTAGCTCGTGTTACATCTCTCACGTAAAAGTTAGAGTCAGGCTGGTTGGCATCGTGTTGCGTAAAAAACTTAGCTCTTCTTCGTCTTATATCGTAAGCTGTTATTAAAGTTGGCTTTAATAATTCATTAAGCTTAACATCCCCGAAATAATCGAACAGTGCTTTTTCTAGTCCTTCAGCAGTATATTTTTCATCAAGTACACCACCCAAACTTTTAATACGATGCATTAGGGTATTGGTAAATATTTCCTGACCTCGTTCAAAATAGATATCTACTACTTCGGGTGCTTTATATTTAGGTCGCCCATTTTCTCCCGGCATAAGATAGGCGCAAGATAAAATGCCACCTGTGCTTGTGCCAGCAATCAAATCAAAGTGGTCTGCAATTCTTCGATTTTTATCACCAGAAATTTCTTGCAATAAGCTTTCGGTATGGAGTAAAATTTGCCCTGGAATGATTCCTCGAATGCCTCCGCCATCAATGGAAAGAATTACTTTTTTAATTGTCATCTTGTAAAATTATTTCAGGTTAAAAGGAATTCTATTTTTTCGATTATGAATTAATTTAAGAATAAATAAAACTTTTTTCACTCATTATTCGTTAAGATATTCAAGTACATTAAGTACTTTCATAAATTAGGTTAAGGTTAGGTCAAATCAAGGACTCCCTCCCCAGGGAGTCCTGATTTATTTTATAGCCATCCTGAATTTATTTCAGAATCTCATTATAAAATTCGGCTTTATTTTTATTGGAGAAAAACAACTTTAGATTATTCTTAATAATTCTTCTTAGTTGGCAAGCCCAATAGTTTTCCTATAATTAAAATAGCATAAAGATTTGCCCAAACGGCTTCTATTACACCCAAATTGCGAAGAATAGGAGCAGGGTTTGGGTAAGAGGTGTCCAGCCCGCCTAAAATATTAAAGCTGTAATAAATAAATTCAGAATAACTTTCTAAGCCTAAAGAAAGCTCAACTCCTAAGATGCCCGGAGAGGCGATATTTATTAGATCGTAAAGGCTTGCAAAGCTGATGCCTATCATTAAATACACCGCAGCGGCTCCCCAAAGCTTACTTTTTGTAAACGTATTACCTGAAAACAAGTCTCTAATGGCAAAGCCAATTACAGTAATTTCAATTGGGAAAAGGCCTGCGTGCAAAGCGAATAAATAACTTCTTCGGTCTTCGATTTCAATAAATTTATAAAAAGGAAATTCTCCTAATAAACCAATAACAACAATGGATGTTAGCACAAATAAAAATGTGCCAATCAGAAGTTTATTAGTCGTAAAATCTTTGAGTAAATCCCATAGTAAAAAAGAGTAAAAAGCCCCAAATCCAGAAAATAAGGTAATGATTAATTTATCACTAAAACTGGGGTTTTCATAATTTATAAACGTGGAAAGCACCAATCCGGAAATAATGATAATGGCTTGAATAATAACTACATTTCGGTAGTCTTTATTCTTTTCTTGCTCTTGATCGTTGGCGTTATTACTTAAAAACCGAAGCATTCAGCATAAAAAATGATTGTTATAAACACTAATCTACTACCATTTTATAATATTTGTGTCAAATCATTTTTATATGGAAACCTTAGATGTAGTTATTATTGGAGCGGGCCCCATTGGCATGGCTTGTGGTATAGAAGCCCAAAAGGCTAAATTGAGTTATGCCATTTTTGATAAAGGCTGTTTGGTTAATTCAATTTATAATTACCCTAAAGGGATGACCTTCTTTTCTACTTCTGAAAAGCTTGAAATTGGAGGAGTTCCATTTATTTCGCACCAAAGCAAACCAAATAGGGTTGAAGCATTGGAGTATTACCGAAGGGTGGCTACTTCCTGGCAATTGAAATTAATTCTCTATGAAAAAATAGAGAATATAACAAAGAAAGGAGAACTATTTCAGATAGAAAGTGCCAAAGGGAATTACCAATCTAAGGCTATTATTATAGCCACAGGTTTTTACGATTACCCTTATTTAATTGGAGTGCAGGGAGAGAACCTGCCTAAAGTAAAACATTACTATGATGAACCTCATCCCTACTTTGGGCAAAAAGTAGTGGTTATTGGAGCCGCAAATTCAGCAGTTGATGTGGCCTTAGAAACCTTTAGAAAAGGAGCCGAAGTAACAATGATTATTCGAGAGGATAAAATTCGTGAAAGCGTAAAATATTGGGTGCGACCAGACATTGAGAATAGGATTGCTTCGGGTGAGATTAAAGCGTACTTTAATTCAGAACTAACTAAAATAACAGAACACACGGTAGAGGCAAATACACCTGATGGGTCAATTACTTTAGAGAATGATTTTGTATTAGCCATGACAGGCTATAAACCCGACTTTAGCTTTTTAGAATCGCTTGGAGTACAATTTCAAAACGATGAATTTCATACACCTATTTATAATGAGGCCTCCAATGAATCGAGTGCAGCTAATGTGTACATAGCGGGTGTGGTGTGTGGAGGCTTAATTACGAATAAATGGTTTATTGAAAACTCAAGGGTGCATGCTGAATTGATAATTGCAGATTTAGTTCGTAAATTTAGATAGCCTCAAAATACAGTTTTCTAACAGCTTTTTTGGCTTACATGAAAATTTATTGCTCTTTTAATTAGCAATGGGATAAAAATGAGGCACTATTGTTTATTTTTACATTTTATAATTAGAAACTGCTTTAAATTATGCCCATAAAAAACAAAATTACTAAACTTTTAGTCGCCAATAGGGGTGAAATAGCGATACGAGTGCTCCGTGCTGCTTCAGAAATGAATATAAGAACGGTGGCTGTGTTTACCTACGAAGATCGTTTTTCTTTGCATAGATATAAAGCGGATGAGTCGTATCAAATTGGAGATGATAACGATCCATTAAAACCATATTTGGATATTGAAGGATTGATTTCGTTGGCAAAAGCCAAAGGCGTAAACGGTATTCACCCTGGCTATGGGTTTCTTTCGGAAAATGTGCAATTGGCAAGAAGATGTAAAGAAGAGGGTATCTATTTTATTGGCCCCGAGCCAGAGGTAATGGAGCAATTAGGCGATAAAGTGGCGGCCAAAGAAATTGCCATTAAAGCCAAAGTGCCCATCATTGAAGACAGCAAGGTTAAATTAACATCTGCTGATATTGCGTTGAAAGAAGCCGACAAAATTGGCTATCCTATAATGCTAAAAGCTGCAGCCGGAGGTGGAGGCCGTGGGATGCGAATCATCAAAGACCACGATAGCTTGGCAGGGCTTTTTGAAGAAGCTCGCAATGAAGCTAAAAATGCATTTGGTGACGACACTGTTTTTCTAGAAAAATACATTGATAACCCCAAGCACATCGAAGTGCAGATAATGGGTGATAATTATGGCAATATCGTTCATTTATATGAACGAGATTGCTCGGTGCAGCGAAGGTTTCAAAAGGTGGTGGAGATTGCTCCGAGCCCAACCTTACCAGAAGATGTAAAGGAAAAACTCTATGAGTATGCGCTTCGTTTGGCCAAAGAAGTAAATTATAATAATGTTGGTACCGTTGAGTTTTTGGTAGATAGTGATAATCGCATTTATTTTATTGAGGTTAATCCTCGAATTCAAGTTGAGCATACCATAACAGAAGAGGTTACAGGCATTGATATTGTGCGTTCTCAAATTGAAATTGCAAGAGGCTATCGATTGGATGATCCCCAAATTTATATTCGAAACCAAGAAGATATTCAAACGAATGGTTTTGCCATTCAATGTAGAATAACAACTGAAGACCCTGGCAATGATTTTAAACCTGATTACGGCACTATCATTGCCTACCGTAGTGCAGGTGGTTTTGGCATTCGGTTAGATGCAGGTAATTGCTACACCGGAGCTAAAATATCTCCTTTCTTTGATTCTCTTTTAGTAAAACTATCGGCTTCAGGAAGAACCTTAAAAGGTGCGGCTTTTCGATTAGATAGAGCACTTCGTGAGTTTAGAATTAGAGGGGTAAGAACCAATGTGGGATTTTTAGAAAATGTGATTACAAACTCCACTTTTTATAATGGAGAGGCAACAGTTAATTTTATAGCAGATCACCCAGAACTATTTGATATAACTGGTTGGCAAGATTCAGGCACAAAAATGCTAAAGTATTTGGCCAATGTAATGGTCAATGGTAATCCAGATATTAAAAAGGCTGATCCAACTAAAACATTTAGAATACCACAAGTTCCCGATGCCGATAATATTAAAAAACACCCTAAAGGGACGAAAGATTTATTAACCGAATTAGGCCCAGAAGGTTTTTCTAAGTGGTTGAAGGCTAATCCTGTGGTGCAATTTACCGACACCACCTTTAGAGATGCTCACCAAAGTTTGCTGGCAACAAGAATGCGTACTATCGACATGCTCAATGTGGCTGAGAGTTTTGCTAAGCAGCACCCCCAAGTGTTTTCGATGGAAGTTTGGGGTGGAGCTACTTTTGACGTGTCGATGCGATTTTTGCACGAGAGCCCTTGGCGAAGGCTGCAATTGCTCAGAGAGGCAGTGCCTAATGTGTTACTTCAAATGCTTATTCGTGGCTCCAATGCTGTGGGCTATAAGGCCTACCCAGATAATTTAGTGGAAAAATTTATTGAAAAGGCGTGGGAAAATGGAAACGACATCTTCCGCATATTTGATTCACTGAATTGGGTGGAGGCTATGAAAACGAGCATAAAAGCAGTACGAGAACGCACTGGTGGAATTGCAGAAGTGGCCATTGATTACACAGGAGATATTCTAGACCCCAATAACACCAAATTTAACCTGCAATACTACCTCGATTTAGCCCGAACCTTAGAAGATGAAGGAGCGCATATCTTGGCCATTAAAGACATGGCCGGATTGTTGAAACCTTATGCAGCCACTAAACTTATTACCGAACTTAAAAAGGCCGTAGATATTCCATTGCATTTACACACTCATGATACGTCTAGCATGCAAGCAACCTCTTATATTAAAGCCATTGAAGCAGGTATTGATGTGGTAGATGTGGCCATTGCTTCTATGTCGGGCTTAACTTCTCAGCCTAATTTTAATTCGTTAGTAGCAGCGTTAGAACATCAGCCGAATGCACCTAAGTTTAATCTTAAAAGCTTAAATGAGTTTTCCAATTATTGGGAGGATGTACGTGAGGTTTATTACCCATTTGAATCAGGCTTAAAAGCAGGCACAGCAGAGGTATATGACCATGAAATACCAGGAGGACAATACTCAAACCTAAGACCACAGGCCATTGCTTTAGGCTTAGAAACCCAATTTGAAACCATAAAAAAGAATTATGCCATCGTTAATAAAATGTTTGGCAACATTGTAAAAGTTACCCCTTCCTCTAAGGTAGTGGGCGATATGGCTTTATTTATGACGGCCAATGGCTTAACCGAGGAAGACATTATGGAAAGAGGCGAGAGTCTGTCATTCCCTGATTCGGTAGTGAGCTTTTTTAAAGGAGAGCTTGGTCAGCCGCACGGTGGGTTTCCTAAAAAACTCCAACAAATAATTCTAAAAGATGTTAAACCATTTACGGATCGGCCAAATGCCCATTTAGAACCCATTGATTTTGAAAATGAGTTAAAAGACTTTAAAAAAGACTTTGATGAAGACGTTACAGAGTTAGATTTTATCTCTTATAAGCTCTACCCAAAAGTGTTTAAGAATTTTTATGAAAGTAGAAATACCTATGGAAATATTAGCTTTATCCCATCTATCCCATTCTTCTACGGGTTAAAACCTGGAGAAGATATTATGGTACCCATTGGTAAGGGTAAGGTGCTAATGATTAAGTTTTTATATAAGTCTGCCCCAAACGATGATGGACTTTGCACGGTTTCTTTTGAGCTTAATGGCCAAACCAGAACGCTTTCTATTAAAGATGAATCGGCTGTGGTAGATAAAGTTGCTCATCAGAAGGCTACAGAGCCCAACCAAATTGGAGCACCATTACAAGGGCGGTTAAGCAAGGTACTGGTGAAAGTTGGGGACAAGGTAAAAACGAATGAGGTGCTTTTTGTAATCGAAGCAATGAAGATGGAAACCAATGTAGCAGCTACTTCAGATGGTGTGGTAAAGTCAATTCCGCTGAAAGATGGTGAACTAGTTTCTCAAGATGATTTAATTGTAGAAATGGAATAATTTTATATAATTTAAGATCATTCCTGCGAAGGAAGGAATGGCAAGTAGAATAGAATGAATTTTATAATCAAAGATTTCAATAACCTATCCTTAACCGAACTTTACAGTATCCTAAAACTACGTGTAGATGTTTTTGTGGTTGAGCAAAACTGCCCATATCCGGAGTTGGATGGGGAGGATAAAGAAGCAGTTCACCTATTTATAAAAGAAGAGGGGGGGATTGTTTCTTACCTTCGAATAATCACAAGACAAGAAAAAACCAGAATAGGAAGAGTAATTACGCATAAAGACCATCGTGGTAAAAAGCTATCATCTAAATTGATGGAAGAAGCAATGGAATATATAAAGAAACATTTTTCAGATAAAGTTGTAACACTATCTGCTCAGGAACATCTCCAGCACTTTTATGGCAAGTTTGGATTCGCAACTGTCTCAGAAATGTATTTAGAAGATGGCATTCCGCATGTGGATATGGAGTTTCATTTCTAACATAACTCAGATGGCTTTGCCAGAAGAGTCTCTTTAAAAATTCCTGAATTGTAAGTCAACAAGTTTATTGCCGCCCATACTAAAATCTTTTTTTCTTTACCCTGCAAGACTTAGATTTGGCATAAATAAAATTCAACTTTAATGAAACAATATATTATTCTCTTAAGCCTACTGGTAAGTAGCTTATTAAGTTTTGCGCAAAAGCAAATTACGGTAGAAGATATCTATTCTAAAGGAACCTTCAGAAGCCAATCAGTGTATGGAATTAACTGGATGAACGATGGGGGCTTTTATTCTACTCTTGAAAGTAACAAAATTGTGAAATATGATGTTACTAAAGGTGTTAAAGTAGAAACCATTTTAGATGCAAATGAACTAGAAAATGAAATTTGGATTTCAAGTTATGAATTTAGTGCCGATGAAAAATATATTTTATTATTAACAGATCGTGAATCTATTTTTAGAAGAAGTTATACAGCTATTTTTTACCTCTATAATAGAGAAACAAAATCTATCCAAAAACTAGATGAAGACCGAATTGCCTATGCAACGGTTTCCCCCGATGGAACCAAAGTAGCTTATGTAAAAAACAACAACATATATTATATAACATTAAGCGATATGTCGGTAGTGCAAGTTACTAACGATGGCAAAAGAAACAGCATTATTAATGGTAGCACCGATTGGGTGTATGAAGAAGAGCTAAGTTTTACCAAGGCCTTTTTCTGGTCGCCCGATAGTAAAAAAATAGCCTATTATAAGTTTGATGAAACTGAAGTGCCAGAATACACTTTGCAAAAATGGAACCAAGGAGCTACCTACCCAGAAAACTATACCTATAAGTACCCTAAGGCTGGTGAGAAAAATTCTGTCATTCAAATTTTGGTGTACAACCTCGATTCTAAGAAAAAAGTAAATGTTGATATTGGTACAGAGACAGATATTTACATCCCTCGCATTAATTGGACTTTTGATGCTAGCGTGCTTTCTGTACGTAGAATGAATAGATTGCAAAACCAGTTAGATGTGCTGCACGCTGATGCTGCAACTGGTAAAACAACTCTAATCCTTCAAGATAAATCGGATACCTATGTTGATTTGGAACTAACCGATGACCTTACCTATTTAAATGATGGGGAGCATATTTTATTGGCAAGTGAAAAAAGTGGCTATAAGCACCTTTATTTATACACAATTGATGGCAAACTCGTTCGCCAAGTAACTAAAGGTAATTGGGAAGTTTCCACATTTGTGGGAATTGACCAATCCAGCAAAAAGAAAACCATCTATTTTTCCTCTAAAGAAGAATCTCCTTTAGAAACCTATTTTTACACTATTGATTTAAGCGGAAAAAATAAGAGAAAGCTCTCAACTCATACGGGTTCTAATCGAGTAAATATGAGTAACGATTTTAGTTATTACATAAATTACTTTAGTAACAGTACTACACCCAATACGGTAGAATTGTATGCCACTAAGGGCAATAAAATGGTAAAAGAATTGGAGAATAATGCAAAACTCAAAGAGGTAGCTAAAGAGTATGGTTTAGTAACCAAAGAATTTTACACGTTTAAAAATGAAGTGGGAGATGACTTAAACGGATATATGTTAAAGCCTGCCAATTTTGACCCAAACAAAAAATATCCAGTGTTAATGTTTCAATACTCTGGGCCAGGTTCTCAAAGTGTTTCTAATTCTTGGGGTGGAAGCAATGCCTATTGGCATCAAATGTTGGTGCAAAAAGGGTACATTATTTCTGTAGTTGATGGCAGAGGCACTGGTGGCCGTGGCGAAAAGTTTAAAAAACAGACCTATCGTAACTTGGGAAGGATGGAAATAGAAGACCAGATTGCTTCTGCTAAGTACTTAGGTAGTCTTGCCTATGTAGATGCAACTCGCATTGGCATTTGGGGTTGGAGCTATGGGGGTTATATGGCGTCATTGGCATTAGAAGAAGGCGCAGACGTATTCGCCATGGCCATTGCGGTTGCTCCCGTAACCTCTTGGAGATACTATGATACTATTTATACCGAGCGGTTTTTATCCACCCCTCAAGATAACCCAGAAGGCTATGATAATAATAGCCCTACGACTCATGCTGGTAAAATGAAAGGAAAGTTTTTATTAATACATGGTACAGGAGATGATAATGTACATTTTCAAAATGCCGTAGCCCTGCAAGATGCACTTATTGGTGCTGGTGTTCAATTTCAATCTTTTTATTACCCAGATAGAGCGCACGGAATTTATAGAAAAAATGCCCGACCTCATTTATACCATATGATGACTCAGTTTGTATTAGACAACTTGTAAACTTTTATAAAACCTTGCAGGTTTAAATTTTCGTTTTGAAGATAAACCTGCAAGGTTTCTTTTATTTATATAATTGTGGATAACCCTGTGAATAAGTCTGGTATTTTAATGTGCATAAGTAGTTGATAACTAAGAGATTATTTTCTTGGATTGAATAGATATTATGTGCTACCTTAGTAATTACCAAGTGAGGGATAAACGACTGAAAGAATCTCTACAAACGTAAGTGTCGTTTAATGTAAAAGTGGTAATAGGTCTAACAGCTTTAGCATGAGTTACGAAAACGAAAGTGGAAGTAACTAACATTATGAAAGGGCGAAGAAACCTTCGGGTTATTGAACCTTTAGATCTTATGAAAAGCCAGTAGGCGTTAATTAAGAGGAGTGCAAACAAATCTCAATTGATGTTTTTTAGTCAACAAAACTTGGAACGAAGCAATTATTTCGGTAATTGTGGAGTGAAACGGAAGCTGATTCTAATTTATTAGAATTGTCTTCCGTTTTTTTATATCTACAAACCCGAACTCAGGTTACAAATTAAATCGCTTTCTTCACTATCTTATTTTGCTATATTTGTGCCTCATTTTAAATTCCATTCATTTTCATGATAAAACTATTAAAACACTTCTTAGATTTTGTTGATATCAATCTTATTAATGATTTAGTGTGGAGTAATTATTTAATCGCATTATGCCTTGGAGCAGGAATTTATTTTTCTATAACCACAAGATTTTTGCAAATTAGGTATTTTAAAGAAATGATTCGTTTGCTGTTTAAAGGAAAGGCATCAAAAAAAGGGGTTTCTTCGTTTCAGGCATTTGCCATTGCTATTTCGGGTAGAGTAGGCACAGGTAATATTGCAGGTGTGGCAACTGCTATTGCTTTAGGTGGGCCAGGGGCAATTTTTTGGATGTGGATGATCGCATTTCTTGGAGCAGCTTCAGCTTTTGTTGAATCCACCTTAGGGCAAATTTATAAAGAAGTTAAAGATGGCGAGTATAGAGGTGGCCCTGCTTATTACATAGAAAAAGGAATAGGTAAAAAATGGTATGCATCACTTTTTGCCTTTACTACCATTTTAAGTATGTCCGTTTTCTTGCCAGGTGTGCAGTCCAATAGTATTTCGGCAAGTATGAAGCACGCATTTAATATTTCAGACCTTCAACTGTTTGGAAGTGACATTAATGTTGTAGGTGTTTTTGTCGTACTCGCTTTAACACTTATTATTTTTGGTGGGGTTAAACGAATTGGCAAAGTAGCCGAAGTGGTAGTTCCATTTATGGCCATCGCTTACATATTAATGGCGGTTGTGATTATTGGGTTAAACATTACTCACGTGCCGGGAGTTATAGCATTAATTATAAAATCAGCTTTTGCTATGGAACCAGCCTTTGCAGGCATTTTTGGTATGGCAATTAGTTGGGGTGTTAAACGTGGTATTTACTCCAACGAAGCCGGACAAGGCACAGCACCTCATGCAGCAGCAGCAGCAGAAGTAAGCCATCCTGTAAAACAAGGGTTAGTTCAATCGTTTTCTGTTTATATAGATACACTATTTGTTTGCACTGCAACTGCTTTTATGATTCTTTTTACAGAACAGTATAATGTACATGCTTTGGAAGGAGGATTTATTGTTGAGAACCTGAAAGGTGTAGCCTATGGGCCTGAGTTTACTCAATTTGCTGTGGCACACCATTTTCCTTCAATAGGGAAAGAGTTTGTAGCCATTTCCTTATTGTTTTTCGCTTTTACTACTATAATGGCTTACTATTATATGGCAGAAACCAATGTGGCTTACCTTGATAAAAAAGGAGATAAGAAATATTTAGTAAACATTTTACGAGTAACCATTTTAGCAACTGTATATTATGCAACAACAATTACTGCTGGAGCTGTTTGGACACTAGGCGATATTGGAGTTGGGCTTATGGCTTGGTTAAATATTATTGCTATTATTATATTAAGGAAGCCAGCAATGAAAGCACTAAAAGATTATACAGATCAAAGAAAAGCAGGGCTTGATCCTGTTTTTAATTCTAAAAAACTAGGAATTAAAAATGCTGATTTTTGGGAAAATAAAGAGTAATTTACCCTGAATTAATAAAAACTAGTGATTATTAAGGGGTAAATTGGAAAATCCTCTTTTTTCATTGTAAATAAAATTGATTTTTATTCTATTATTACAATATTAAATTTTTGATTAATCAAAACTATGCATCTTATTAAAAGCTTACTTACCATCTTAGGGATCGTAGCAGTTTCGGTAATAGGGTATTCTCAAGAAATTCAATGGGCCTCAAAAGTGATTGAATTTTCTTCTGAACTTACTCCCATCCAGTATTCTGCACAACAGGTTCTTGGCAAACCAAATGTTCTACCTGCAGCAGGCGAAAGCCCTTCGGCCTGGACTCCAGACAGGCCTAACAGCAAAGAGTTTATAAAGGTTGGTTTCGCAACACCCATTGCAATTCGTCAGATTGTAATTGCAGAGTCATACGGCTCAACCACAATAACAAAAGTATTTGCCTACGATGAATCGGGTAAAGAACATCTAATTAATTCATTTGTTGCTTCAGACATTCCTTTAAAAGGAAGGCTTTTTAGCATTATAATGAATAAAACTCCATATAAAGTAGCTGCAGTAAAAATTGAATTTAATGGACTGATAGTACCAGAGTATTACAGTATTGATGCCATTGGAATTTCATCTTCTGCCCGGCCAACCAATGTAGAGGTTGAGATAATGGATAATCTTAATTCTAATTTGCTAGCCGAAAGACTAAGTAATAATGTTAATAGCCCTTATACAGAGTTTAAACCCTTGCTGTCGCCAGATGGGCGCACCTTATATTTTAGCAGAAAAAACCACCCAGATAATATAGGAGGTGTAACTGATGGCGAAGATATATGGTATTCTGAAATGGACTCTGCTGGAGAATGGAAAGAAGCAGTTAATATTGGGCGACCATTAAACAATAAATCGCCAAATTATATTTGCTCAGTTACTCCTGATGGAAACTCCGTTGTTTTGCTGTTAGGCAATCAATACCACGAAAAAAAACCAGATAAAATGAGTGCTGGAGTCTCTATTAGCACTAAAGAAGGAGATGACTGGACACCACCATTTAATTTAAAAATCAAAAATGATTATAACTATAACGAAAAGTCTAATTATTTTTTGGCAAATAGCAGGCAAGTCTTAATTCTTTCAGTAGAACGAGACGACTCATACGGAGCCCGCGACCTATATGTTAGCTTTTTTAAAGAAGACAGTACTTGGACTGAACCCCAAAACTTAGGAAAATCTGTTAATACAGCAGGTGATGATGGTGCTCCATTTTTAGCAGCTGATGATAAAACCTTGTACTATTCTACCAATGGGCTAGGAGGCTATGGTGGGCAAGATATATATGTTTCTAAAAGATTGGACGACACTTGGACAAACTGGTCGCAACCACAAAACTTGGGGCCAGATATTAACTCTCCTAAAGAAGATTTATTCTTTAACATGCCATTAACTGGTAATTATGCCTATTACACACAAGAAGTTGGCGAAGATAATGCAGATATATTTAAAGTAGAATTGCCATTAAAAGTTATGCCTGCCGATGTTATTGTAATAAGAGGCACACTACTTGATAAAGAAACTGGAGAACCTATTGAAGCCAAAATATTATATGAAAAACTACCAGAAGGAACTACTGCAGGTATTACAAAATCTCATAAAGGAACAGGAAAATACGAAATTGTTTTGCCTAAAGGATACCAGTATGGGTATAGAGCAGAAGTAGATGGTTATTTACCAATAAATGAAAACATTGATTTAACAGGAGACAAATTTTCAGAAGACGAATTGAGTGCGAACCTTTATATGGTTCCAGAAAAAATTGCAGCTATTATAACACTAAATAATATTTTCTTCGATTTTGATAAGGCAGTGTTAAAGTCAGAATCATTTCCAGAGCTTAATAGGTTGGTAGAGTACTTGGGCGAAAACACCTCGATGAAAATTGAAGTGAGAGGACATACTGATAGCACTGGGCCAGCAGAATATAACTTAGGCCTATCAGAAAGAAGAGCTAAGGCTGTTGTAAAATACCTTGTAGATAAAAATATTGCTACAGATAGAGTAGAGGTTAAATGGTTTGGTGAAACGAAACCTATCGAGTCCAATGCAACTAGAGAAGGGCGTAGAGCAAATAGACGGGTTGAATTTGAAATTCTAGAAAAGTAATCGCATTATGAAAAGTAATATAATCATACTAGGCTTGTTGGTTTGGTCATTAGCAGCTACCGCAAGTTATGATAACAAAGTACTAAGAGAAGAACCAGATAGCTTAGTTTTTTTTAAAGGAATTATTGTAGATGAATTTTCTGGAAAACCTCTTGAAGGCGTAGATGTTCTCTATAAAAAACTACCTTATCAGAGTGAAATTGGGCTTTTAACAACAACCTCTAACGGTGAATTTGAAGCTTATTTTCGAGCACGCGAATTATATTCCATTCAAATTACAAAAGAGGGCTATATATCGTTATCAGAAGTTATACGCCCCTTAGAAGGAGCTGATGATAACTTAAATCGTTCATATACATTTAAATTGAAAATAGGAGGAGTGGGAAGTGTTTTGGCTCTTCATAATTTGAATTTTGAACAAGGAAAATCAAAAATAACCAGTGATTCTTTTGAAGAGCTAAATGGGTTGGTTAAAATGTTAAAAGATGCTCCATCTATGGTTATTCAATTAGAAGGGCATACTGATTTCAGAGGGTCTCCTGTTAAAAACCTAGAGCTTTCTGAAAACCGAGTAAAAGCATTAAAGGATTTCTTAGTTTCAAATGGAATAGAGCAAAAGAGAGTGTTAACTAAGGCATTTGGAGGTTCTCAGCCACTTACACAAGAAAACACACCTGATGCTCGTGCACAAAACAGACGAGTTGAGGTAAGAATAATAAGCCAATAAGTTTTTACAATTTAAGAATACCCTTAAGGTCTGCTGGCGAGTAACCGACAGACTTAAGGGTTTTTTTATCCCCATCACGGTACACCAAGAATAAACCATTATCTTCTTCGATATGAGCAGATTCGCCCTTTCGCTCTTTATAATGAGCAACTGTTCTTTCGGCCTCTTCTAATGTTTTGCAAGCTTTACTCATATTAGAGCGTTGCACTTCATTAAATAACTCAACAAACTTATCTCCCATACCAAACTCCAATACCGCTCCAGATAAAACATACTGAATATCGCAAAGCGCATCTGCCACTTCTACCAAATCATTAGTTGAGATAGCTTCTTTTAATTCATTAAGTTCTTCTTGAAGTAATGAAATGCGCAGTTCGCAACGAGTAGCCGAAGGTATTTGAGGCGTAGAAAGGATTGGGTGCTTAAAGGTGGAATGAAATTTAGCTACCTGGTTCAATGAGTCGATCTTATCCATTTTAATATAAGGTTGTATCTTTAGTGTATAAAGCTCAATACTATGAATACTGCTGAAAGAACCCAAATCGAAACCAATCCTTTTATAGAATTATTTGAATCTCAAAAAATAAAATCTCAAAAACTACGTGCTGGCTCTATTAAGGGTAGAAAGGCTAAGCTTAAGTTAATTAAGAATTGGGTGACAAATAATAACGATAAAATTATTAAAGCATTATACGATGATTTTAAGAAACCGGAGGTAGAGGTTTTATTATCTGAAATTCAACCAGTAGTAGCTGCGGCCAGGCATGCCATTAGCAATTTACATCGTTGGGCAAGGCCTAAAAGTGTACCAACTCCATTAACGCTGTTTGGGGCAACTTCATCTATTCATTATGAATCGAAAGGTGTTTGTTTAATAATTGCACCTTGGAACTACCCTTTTAATCTTCTATTACTTCCACTGATAGAGGCGATTGCAGCAGGTAACACTGCCATTTTAAAGCCATCGGAATTAACACCCTATACGGCTCAGCTAGTTGATGATATGATGTTAGAATTATTTGATGAGAACGAAGTAAAAGTGGTACAAGGTGAGGTAAAGACATCTCAACAATTACTCTCACTATCGTTTGATCATATATTCTTTACAGGAAGCCCGGCAGTAGGCAAAATAGTAATGGAAGCTGCGGCAAAGAACTTAACATCGGTAACATTAGAACTAGGAGGTAAGTCGCCAGTTATTATTGATGAAACAGCAAATATTAAGGATGCAGCTGAAAAGCTTGTATGGGGTAAGTTTATGAACTGTGGACAAACCTGTATTGCACCAGATTATGTATATGTACACTCTTCTATATTCGATCGGTTTGAGTCCGAATTAAAGAAACAGCTAACCAAGGAGTATTATAAAGAAGGCTCAATAAATAAAAATGACTTTGCACGAATAGTAAATGAAAGGCATTTTACTCGGGTAACGAGTATTTTAGAAGACGTTGTTGAAGTTGGAGGTAAAATTAGTTTTGGCGGCACTGCGGTTGCGGGTGAAAACCTAATTGAACCTACTATTGTAACAGATGTGCCTGAATCTAGCCGAGTGATGCAAGAAGAAATTTTTGGGCCTATTCTTCCTTTGATTAAATACGATAGTATTGAAGGAGTTATAGATGCAATAAGTAATAAGCCAAAACCATTGGCTTTGTATTGTTTCTCAAAATCGAAGAAGAACACGGCAAAAATCATTAAGGAAGTATCTGCCGGAGGTGTTTGTATTAACGAGTCTGTATTACATTTTACTAATCACGATTTGCCTTTTGGAGGAGTTAATAATAGTGGTATAGGTAAATCGCATGGCTACCATGGATTTATAGCCTTTTCAAATGAAAAATCTGTGCTAAAACAAAGAATAGGAATTACCTCGATTAAGTTTTTTTACCCACCTTATAATAATGTAATTACTAAGCTTACCCGTTTTGTAGCAAAATATTTATAATTGAGATTTAGTTTGTAGCAATATATTTATAAGGGACTTTTGTTTTTCAAAAATAAGCACTATTTTAATGCAATAATTTAAGAAGCGGGTTGGCTTAAATTAGTATTAAACATGGATATAGTATCGAGACAACGTATTAATATATTAATACATTTAGCAGAAATTCAATCAGTAACAACTTCATCTCCAGTACTTAGTTTAATTGAACGAGTGGCAGATGAGTGTAAGTTTCCTCAGCAAGAGTTAGATTCATTAATTAGCTCACCAGATTCTATTGGGTCATTTGGTGCTTTATCAGAAAGTCAGAAAAAGTTGTATATGTATAATATCTGCGAGTTAATGACATTGGTTAACCTCAATCAACAAAAGAAGCTTTTGTGTTATAAATTAGCCTATGATTTAAACTACGATAGCAACCAACTCAATCTGATTTTAGATGAATTTCAAAATCAAAGGCAATTACAATTAAGTAAAAACTATTAGAGTTAGAATCCCCTACTCCAATTTCTGCCAAACCTCAATCATATAGGTTGAGTCAATTTCAGTAAACTCCCCGGTAGAAGGATCTAGTGTCAGTGATTTTACATACCCTTCGATAGTCCAGTTTTTACCTTTAAAGCTATATTTAAAAGCAGTTTCTGTGCCTGGGATTCCTGAGCCAGTTGGATACCAAAAATCAGTTTCTTCAAAATAATTAGTCTTGTTAAAACGATAAGTTCCGCCTCCCATACCAATCACTTTTCCATCTTCAGGATTAAATGAGCACCAAGAAAAATGAGTTTTGGTTACGTTTTTTATATAATTCATAAACTGAGGAACTTCACTTAAGCCTTCTCCTGTTCCATAATTATACTTTAGAAGTTTCCACGATCCTTCAAATTTAGATTTTTCTTTTTCTAATGCCGTTTTGGGAGAATTGATAAATAATAATGTGAATACAAGTAATAATGCTTTCATAATCGTGAATTTAGGTATTATTAATCTGCTATTAAGATAATAGGTTTCTTTAAATATTACAAGACAAATTGGCCTTATTATTTCTTTGGAATCTTTCTAAATTTCATTAATCATAGCAAAATTTCATAATGGTTTAGGCATATTCAAATGATAGGTTTGCATTGTATAATTTTGAAATAGAAATGGCGCAGGTAAAAATAAAAACCTTTCCAGTAACAGGCATGTCGTGTGCGGCATGTGCAGCAAGTGTTGAAAATGCTCTAAACGATGCTGATGGAGTTGCAAAAGCAGAAGTTAATTATGCTAATTCAAGTGTGAAAATCGAGTTTGATAAACTCGATTTTCATGCAGAAAGCCTAAAGGCCACATTAAATGGTCTTGGCTATGATATGATTGTGGAAGAAGATGAAGATATAGCCCAGGAAGAAGCAGAAAAGCAACAAGCATCTGAGCTTAAAACACTCACTAATCATACCATTGGGGCTGCTGCTTTTACGATTCCTATTATGGTAATTGGTATGTTTATTCCAAACCTGCCATTTGCCAACTGGATTATGATGGCACTTACTATACCCGTATTAGCTGTATTTGGGAAAAGGTTTTTTGTAAGTGCAGTAAACCAACTCAAGCATAAATCAACTAATATGGATACCCTTGTTGCTTTGAGCACGGGTATTGCTTTTATTTTTAGCTTGTTCAATACTGTTAATCCACAATTTTGGTTAAGTCGAGGGCTAGAGCCTCATGTTTACTTCGAAGCTTCAGCGGCAATTATCACCTTTATTCTGCTAGGTAAGTTGTTGGAAGAGAAGGCAAAATCAAACACTTCTTCTGCTATTAAAAAATTAATAGGCTTGCAACCCAAGGAAGTTACACTTATATCAGAAGATGGCTCAGAAAAAATTATTTCAATTAAAGATGTAGTGGTTGGAGATATACTGCTAGTAAAACCAGGTGATAAAATTCCTGTTGATGGAACGGTATCTTCTGGTATTTCAAATATTGATGAAAGCATGATAAGTGGGGAGCCAATTCCTGTTCAAAAGGTGGCTTCAGATCCGGTCTATGCTGGCACTATTAACCAATCGGGTAGTTTTCAGTTTAAAGCTGATAAGGTTGGGAGTGAAACCATTTTGGCACATATTATTAAAATGGTGCAAGAGGCGCAAGGAACCAAAGCACCTGTACAAGCCTTAGTTGATAAAGTGGCGGCTGTTTTTGTGCCAGCAGTATTAGTGCTTTCAATTATTACTTTTGGTGTGTGGATGATTTTTGGCGGAGAGCAAGCTTTCTCTCACGGTTTATTGGCTGCAGTAACCGTTTTGGTTATTGCCTGTCCTTGTGCACTTGGGCTTGCAACACCCACTGCAATAATGGTAGGCGTTGGTAAAGGGGCTGATAATAATATTTTGGTAAAGGATGCAGAAAGTTTAGAAAGAGCTCATTTGATTAACACCTTGGTGCTAGATAAAACAGGAACAATTACCGAAGGAGCACCTAGTGTGGTTAAAGAAAAATGGGAAGTAGAAGATGATAAACTCAAGGCAATCTTCAATAGTATTGAATCGCAATCAGGACACCCATTAGCAAGTGCCATTACTACCAAGTATGGAGGTTATACATTAGAGGAGAAAGATGATTTTTCTATTGAAAATTTACCTGGCAAAGGGATAATGGCTTCTCATAAGGAGACTATTTACTTTATTGGCAATAAAAAATTAATGGACGAGTCTAACATTAAGGCTTCAGTAGAGCTAGAGAAACATGCTGCCCTATGGCAAAGTGAAGCCAATACTGTAGTTTATTTTGCTAGTAATGAGGGTATTATTGGTGCTTTTGCTATTGCAGACCCCATCAAAAAATCATCCAAAGAGGCTGTTAAATTGCTGCAAGAAAAAGGAATTGAAGTGATTATGCTTACAGGTGATAATGAGCAAACAGCCAAAGCGGTTTCTCAGCAAATAGGAATTAACCAATACAAGGCTCAAGTAATGCCCTCAGATAAGGCTTCTTTTATTAAAGAGTTGCAGTTGCAGAATAAAATTGTGGCCATGGTGGGTGATGGCATAAACGATGCTGAGGCATTAGCATTAGCCGATATTAGCATAGCGATGGGCAAAGGATCAGACATCGCAATTGATGTAGCTAAAATGACTTTAATTTCTTCAGATTTAATGACAATCCCTAAGGCTCTGGCGTTGTCTAAACAAACAGTAAATGCGGTGAAGCAAAATTTATTTTGGGCATTTATTTATAACTTAATAGGCATACCCATTGCTGCAGGGGTGCTGTATAGCTTTAATGGGTTCTTGCTAAACCCAATGATAGCTGCAGCAGCTATGGCTTTTAGCTCAGTTTCTGTAGTGCTAAATAGTTTACGGGTAAAATGGAAACCATTAATTTAGTCAACAAGTAGTCTCCCTGAATTTATTTCAGGGTCTCTCTAGCTCTGCTAGATCCTGAAACAAGTTCAGGATGACCATTAAAATTATAATAACAAATAAATTAACTTTTAAAAAAACATAATAATGACAAAGACATTAACATACAAAACAAACATTAAGTGCAATGGTTGTATTGCAACTGTAACGCCATTCTTTAAAAAAAACGAATCTATAAAAAAATGGTTTGTTGATTTAGAAAGTGAGGATAGGGTATTAACAGTAGAACTAGAAGGTGGAGAAGCTAGTGAAGTGGAAGCCCTTATAAAGGAGGCAGGATACGAATCAGAAGTAATTGTATAAATAATTTCCTTCCAAGATTGTGAATTGCATTTAAAAGCATAGTCATTTGGCTATGCTTTTTTGGTTTTATTTAGTAAATTTAGAGGCTATATTTTGATACTCTTTAGCTTATAAATACTAGGGTTAAAGATGATATCCATCATATTTTAAGAGGGCATAGTTCAAGTAGCTTTGCATCTCTACAAAAGAGATTTTTTAAAGTATATAATTATCGCTGTCATGGGAAAAGAATCTAATAAAAAGAGTCCGAAATATCCGGGCAAAAGAAGTACTACAAACGGAAATTTATTGGTATCAGATATTGAAGGACTAATATCTGAAGCAGGTGTGTTTTACCCAATTACCCCTTCCACAGAAATGGGAGAAAATTTTCAAAATTTATATTCAAAAGGGAAGTTAAACGCATTTGGTAAATCACTTATGGCGATGGAAACCGAAGGTGAGCATGCTGCACAAGGTGGAGCCATAGCTATGTCTATTACAGGCAAACGTACCGTTAACTTTACTTCTGGTCAAGGGCTTGTATATGGCCTTGAGCAGTTTTACCATGCTCCGGGTAAATTAAGTACTATGGTGCTTGAAGTAGGAGCAAGAGCTTTAACCAAGCATGCCTTAAATGTGCATTGCGGCCATGACGATTTGAATGCAACTTTAGATACAGGTTGGATAACTCTATTTGCCAAAGATGCACAGCAAGCAGCTGACCAGGCATTAATTTTAAGAAAAGTAACTGAGCTTTCTTTGAACCCAGGCATGAATGCACAGGACGGATTTTTAACTACACATTTGGAGCGTACATTTTTAATGCCTGAACCTGCGCTTGTTAGAGAGTTTCTAGGAGCACCTGATGATATTATCGCTACACCAACCGAAGCTCAACGTACTTTATTTGGTGAAACAAGGAGAAGAGTGCCTATTATGATGGATTTGAAAAGTCCTATTGTTTTAGGGCCAGTACAAAACCAAGAGCACTATATGAATGGTGTGGCTGCTCGAAGAAATAATTTTTCCGAAGACATTCTTGGATTCCTAGAAAAATCGTATGCAGAATATGCGGAGTTAACAGGTAGAGAATATGGCCTTATTTCTGAATATAATACCAAAGATGCCGATACTGTTTTTGTAGCCTTAGGAAGTGCTGCGGAAAACATTGAAGCTGCCGTTGACTATCTAAAAGAAACAAGAGGAATAAATGTGGGCGTTATTCACGTTAATGTTATTCGTCCTTTCCCAGAAGCAGCGATTATCGAAGCACTAAAAGGTAAAAAAAATGTAATCGTACTGGAACGTACAGATGAGCAATTAGCAGGAGAAAATCCTTTAACAAGAGATATTAAAGTAGCCTTAAGTAAAGCAGAAGATAATTTTTATCATAACTCACATACAGAGCTACCTAAACTTGACCCTTCTACTGAGAAGCCAATTATTATTAATGGCGTTTACGGCTTGGGCTCAAGAGATTTTCGTCAGGAGCATATAATTGGTGCTTACGATTATGCCAAAGGAACCATTGCAAGACAAGATGGCAAAACCATTGGTGATGGCAGCTCATTCTTCTATTTAGGAATCGATCATCCTTATGCAGTAATTTCCGATGAAAAACCTTCTGGCTTACCCGATGGTTCCATTGCTGTGAGACTTCATTCCATTGGTGGCTGGGGTATGATTACTACTGGTAAAAATCTTGGAATGATTTTAGGAGAGTTTTCTACTTATATCGCTGAGCGAGATGGCAGGTTTAACGAAGATGGATCTCCGGAAGAAGTAATTAATATTAGTGCCAACCCTAAGTATGGGTCGGAGAAAAAAGGGGCACCAACCAATTATTTTATGGTGGCAGCGCCTAAGCGTATCAAAGTAAATTGCGATTTACAACATGTAGATGTAGTGCTTTGTTGCGACCCTAAAGCATTCTTGCATACCAATCCACTGCAAGGCCTGCGTAAGGGAGGTTCATTTGTATGGGAATCGAACGAGCATAATTCTGATGATGCCTGGAAACGAATTCCTAAAAAATACAGACAAGAAATTATTGATAACGACATTAAGCTCTATGGCTTAAATGGATTTGAAATTGCTTCGAAAGCTACGGATAGAGAAGATTTACAAACCAGAATGCAGGGAAATTCATTCTTAGGGGCATTCTTTGGCGTTTCTCCTTTCTTAAAAAATTATAATATACCTAAGGCAGAATTCTTATCTACTGTAAAAAGTCAATACGAACATAAATTTGGTCGTTTTGGAGAAGCTGTTGTTGCTTCCAATATGATGGTAATGACCGATGGCTTCGAAAAAGTGTTTGAAGTAAAACATGGAGACATTAACGATGAAGATACGTCAAGCTTCTTAGGAAATATAATCACTCCTTGTGAGGTAGAATTATACGAAATGCCAACCAACGAAAGTTCAAAAGCTCCTTTGTTCCAAATGGAAACATTTGATAAAGAGTTTAGAGCAGATCTTGGATATCATCAACCTTCGTCTGTTCTATCTTCGGTAGGTATGATGGCCGCTGGTACAGGTAGTACGGCTAGTAAGTATGTAGCACGTAGAGAAGTACCTGTTTATATTCCGGAAAACTGTACGCAATGTATGGAGTGTATTGTGGCCTGCCCTGATACCGCATTGCCCAATACAGCTCAAGATATTTCCACTATTCTTAGAACAACCATTCGGAGTTATGTAACCAGCGATTCCATTAAAAAAGAGCTCTTAGATAAGCTACCTGAAATTGAGGCTGCGGTAAGAGAAGAAATGATTAATAAGGCTGCCATTAAAGGAGATGACACCAAATTTGGTGTTATTGTAATGGATAAGTTTGTTAATCTTAAGTTGATGGAAGATGGCTCTGATACCTATAAGGAGATGGAGCAAATTTTGGCTAAACTGCCTATTGCTTTCCATAAAGTGAAAGGAATTTTTGGCAGTAAAGAGAAGAAAGAGCCAGGCGAAGGGGGCATATTTAGTATTTATGTAAATGACCTTTGCAAAGGTTGCGCAGCTTGTGTAACCGCTTGTGGTTCTCACGAAGCACTTTACATGGCTCCTGAAACCGAAGAAATTCATACCGATTATAAGTCAGCTATTAACTTTTTAGATTTATTAGGAAACACTCCTAAAAAATATTTAGGCAAATACGATCCTGAAAATCCTGAAGAAGCCAAAGCTGCCATGCTTAAGTTTCACTTAATGTTGCGTTCGCAATACGAGGCCTTAATGTCGGGAGATGGTGCTTGTGCTGGTTGTGGTGAGAAATCAATTCTTCATGCAGTGGCTTCCTTAACAGAAGCTATGATGCGACCAATATTCCATCGTAAAGCAGATCGCTTAAGTGCTAAGGCGGATGACATTTCTACCAATGGTGTTAACGTGCTAAAAGCATTAAAAGCTAAAGACGCAGAGATGTATGAATTGTACAGACGTTCCATCTTACACCTTATTATGGGTGTGGCAGGTTCAGATGACAAAGAAACGAAAGAGAGAATTGGAGAAGAGTTTAAAGGATCGGATAAAGATTTAGTAGAAGCATTGGCCGCAGTTTTACGCCAAAACGCTTATAACTTAAAAGATTTACAATCGATTGAAGGTAGAATGCCAAACGGTATGTCTGCCATGGCTATGACGGCTCATACGGGTTGTAATACGGTTTATGGTTCAACACCATCTAACACACCTCACCCGTATCCTTGGATGAACTCATTATTCCAAGATGGAGCAACCATTGGTTGGCTAATTGGCGAAAGCTTTATTAACGACCACTCAAGAATGTCGGTTATCCCTGAGCGATTAACTAATTTCTTATTAGAAGGATTTAATACCCCATTTACCCAGGATGATTATTTCGGTCTTTCTCATTTCACAGATATGGATATGACTGATTTAGAGATTCATGAATTGCCTAAAGTTTGGGCGATAGGTGGAGATGGTGCTATGGGCGATATCGGATATCAAAATGTATCAAAGGTGATTATGCAGAACAGGCCAAATGTTAAAATGCTTTTATTAGATACGCAAGTATATTCTAATACAGGTGGTCAAAACTCTGAGTCATCTCCAATGACTGGGGGCTTTGATATGAACCAGTTTGGAGTGGCCTCTCAAGGAAAGCATACAGAGCGAAAATCAGTGGCTGAAACATTTATATCCGGTCATGGTTCACCTTATGTGGCACAAGTATCTTTGGCAAATAGTGGTAGTCTTTATAAGTCCATTATAGATGGATTGTATTATAGAGGAACGGCCTTTTACCAAACTTACACTTCATGTATGCCAGAGCATGGCATTCCAGATCATGCAGCTGAAATACAGGCACTGCGTATTAGAGATAGCAGAGGAATGCCAGAATTTATTTTTGACCCTGCACAAGGAGAAACCTATTTTGATGCACTAAATATCAAAGCAAATCAGTCGTATCAAAATGACTGGGCTACTAAAATGGCTCCGGTTACTAAAAAGCGATACACTTATACCGTTGCACATTGGGCGTTTACCGAAGCACGGTTCAGATTACATCATAAAAAGGTAAAAGCAGATGCTATAAAAAATATGACGCTATTGGAAGATAAGATTGACCTTATTACCATGGACGATATTATTAATAGAAGACATACGAATCCTAACCATAGGTCTTACATTCCAAATTTTGAAGTGTATGCCATAGATTATGATGATAATGGAAACGAAGTCTATCATACACTATCTACTCAAATGGTATTATTTGTGGTAGAACGAAGAAAGGCCTGGAGATTATTGCAGAGCAAAGCAGGTATCAACAGCATTGATTACCAACGGCAAAAAGACCTTTTGAATAAAATTGATAAAGAAGGCAAGTCGGTAGAGGATGCTTTAGCTGAACTTGAGTCTGTTTAATGCTTGTATCGTCATTACGAGAGCGAGATTTTTGAAAAAAATCAGCGGAGGGAAATGACGG
>JAMOMJ010000338.1 GCA_027067135.1 Cyclobacteriaceae bacterium | reverse complement strand
TAGAGGAAAATTTAAAGCAACCTCTTTGAGAAGTTTGCAATTTAGAACATCTTTTATGCACACTGATAGACTGACATCACTAGAAGAGGTGGTTGAACTTTATGATCGAGGTGGTGATTTTGCTAATCCAAATTTAGATACGCGTATTACGCCCTTGTTTTTATCTAATACCCAAAAAACAAACCTAGTGTCCTTTTTAGGTCGGCCCTTAACTGATCCGCGAGTAACTAACGAAACAGGTCCGTTTTCTCTCCCTGCTCTCTATGCAGGAAGTTCGCGTGAACCATAAATTACTGAGGTAGGTATTGCAGGAACGGGAGCAAAAATACCAAAGCTTACTGCAATTGAGCCACCGTTACTGGCTAATCCAAACTTTACCGTTGCAGTAGAAAATGGCTTAAGTGCAGCTAATTCGTATTTTGTTGTAGGCTTTAATGACCCAGGTGTCATATAGCTTTACCGAGTGATGTTAGCCTTATAGGAACTACACTTTATGCACGTTGGTATATCGAAGATGTTTTGGCTGTAAATGGTTATGCCATTTCACCCTTGTTAGAATTTACTCTATTTGCAGCAACGGATTATATTTATGTGGATTCTTTTGAAGACTAATCCAACTTCAAAACAAAATCCATAGTAACAGGTGGGCAATAAAAATAAGCACTGTTCAGTATTTTTGAAAAAGTAAATAGTGCATCGGTTATGCCATCATTTAATCCAGCCATGCGTCGCATTTGCACTTCAAAGCGGTCTAAGTTTTCACAAAATGACATAAACACCAAGCCTTCGCCGTGTTCATTTGCCCAAGGTAAAGAGCGCCTGAGAATATCTGCCTCAATCTCAAAAGTGCTTTGGTCAGTTCGATTAACATGAGAACTGGCAGGTGCATCATTCAACTCTTTATTATCACTTAACCTTCTGCCAATAGTGTGGTCTTTTAACTGCTGAGAAAAGCTGTTAAATATACCTAAATCGTGTTTCCACTGTTGTACTTGTACAAAGGTTGAACCATCTTTACGAACAACCGCGTTTACGGCATCATCGACCAAAGGGTTTTCAGTGCCATCTTCATAGCCCGTTAGATCATGCCCATAACCATCGGGCTCGCCGAGGTATTTAAAGCCATCGACTTGAAGTTGTATATCAAAAAACGGTTTGAGTATATTTTTGATTGGCAAAGAGTTAACCGTCACCATCCCTGGTTCACCATCACGCATAAATACAAACAAATCACCGTGTGTAGCCGGAATCTCAACAGATGCATCAAGTTGAGGGAATAGCCTGTAATCCTCAACTTCAATAGTAAGTTTCTGCATTAACTTTTCACCAAAACCAACAATTATGTGTTTATTTAATTCAATGAAAGTTAAAGTATTTTTTAAATCAGATAAGTTAATTCCTGATTTTAAACTAAAAATTATAAAGCGTCCAAATGGCATGGATTTTTCTAAGATGGCTGGTTGGATTGACACAGGTAACCTCACATGTGATTATTTTTTAATTTAATATATTGTTGTGCTGAATAGTCTATTTGTCGAACCTGTTCATCAGTTAACTCTCTCACTTTCTTAGCAGGATTTCCAAGCCATAACTCTCTAGACTTGACGTGCTTATTTGGTGGT
>JAMOMJ010000337.1 GCA_027067135.1 Cyclobacteriaceae bacterium | reverse complement strand
CCCGGAATTTTCAATACTTTGCATCAAACAGTGAAAGGTCGAGTCGCTCATCTATGAGCTGATTCAATGCAAATTCAAAGGTCCCGGGAAGTATCTGCTCGGAGAAAAAAACCGGGATAAACTGACCCCTGCCCATATGAGTAAGGTTTGTACCTCGCCATTTTTGTAATACCATGTCTGAAGTTGAGTGGTTTTTTATTAATGTTTGGTACAATTATAATATAAAATACCCCGTTTTTATATGTATTTTAGGCTTTTCCTACAGATTCAACGGGGGCCTTCTAAGTATTCGCTTTCGATTATTTCCATAAGGCCAGCAAAGCCATAAATCGCTGGCCTTCTTCCTTTAGCGGGTGATATTATTTTTACAATATCATGTTGCATAAGGTTTTTGAGAACTCTTGCTGCATGTGGCTTAGACAAACCTGATGCAATCGTAAAATCTGGCGTTTGGAACACGATTTTTGAAAACAAAAAATCTTGAATCTGGATTGAAGCCTTTGTTTTTGTAACCTGCTGAATAGTATATTTTAATTCTTCGTATAAATTTGATACCTGTTTTGCACGTTTTGTGTTGGTTTCTGCCTGCGAGGTGACGGCTAAAAGGAAATATTTTATCCAATTATTCCAATCACCTCTTTCTGCAATATTCTGCAAGTGTTGGTAATATTCTTTTCTATTTTTCTCAAAAAATTCGCTGACATATAACGATGGGTACTTGAGCAGATCTTTTTCTTTTAAGAACAGAGGAATGATAATTCGCCCAACCCTGCCATTGCCGTCTAAGAACGGATGGATAATTTCAAATTGTGCGTGAATGACAGCTAACTGAACAAGCCTGTCTTTTTCATCATAGTGGCAATACTTCTCCCAGTTTGACAAATAGTTAAGTAAATTTTCCGGAGATGGTGGCACAAATGAAGCTGTTTCGATTTTAGAGCCTGGTGGGCCAATCCAATTTTGAATTTTTCTGAATTCTCCCCGTGCCTTGTTTTCACCTCTTACGCCTTTTAACAGGATAGCGTGGATTTCCCTGATGAGATTTAGGCAGATAGGGCGTTTAGCTAGCTCTATCTCGGCATATCTCAATGCCTCCCGGTAATTTATTACTTCTTCAATGTCATTATAGTTATCTTTGTTTTTTTGGGGAGCGGCTTCATATTCGAGTATATCACTGAAAGATGCTTGTGTTCCCTCAATACGGGATGACAACACAGCCTCTTGTGTCATGAGTGGACTTAAAAATATTAAAGGATTTCGTAGAGTTTCAAGAATTCCGTTGAAGTTCGCCAAGGCAGTATTGGCCTTGATAATGCTTGGCAGCAGGTCTTCCCAAGCAATATTGGTGAGTGGTAATTCTGGGGGTGTATAGGGATTTGGCATAATAGTTTCCGTATCTTTTTGGTTCATCTTAAGATACAGAATGTCTTTTGTCAATCATCCATGATACGCAAACTCCTTAGCGTCTCATTTGGGAAGCGAACGTTTGAAATCACTTGCCCGACTACCAGCTACCGATAAACTTTCTTGACGGCTATAGATTTGAATTTACACCAAAGAGCATAAGTTTTATTGTGGAATCGATCTTCACACAAACAAGATGTACCTCTGCATTCTTGACTCCACCGGGAAAATCCT
>JAMOMJ010000336.1 GCA_027067135.1 Cyclobacteriaceae bacterium | reverse complement strand
TCCATAAGCAGTGTCATTAGAAGTTCCTACATAACGTACCTTTCCACTGCGAACCAATCTATCAAAGGCTTCCATCGTCTCCTCTTTGGGTATAAGCGTGTCGGGCCAATGCATTTGGTAAAGGTCAATATAGTCTGTTTTCAATCGTTTCAAACTTCCCTCTACAGCTCTCTCTATATGAAATCTATCCATAGCCGTAAGCCCGTGACGAATAGGAGGCACAAACCAACCATTGGCTGCTCCTGCCACTTTGGTCGCGATAATGAGTGAATCTCTAGGCTTATCAGCCATCCACTCCCCTACCCACTCTTCGGTAATACCTGCCAATTCTCCCGAAGGTGGCACAGGGTAAATCTCGGCTGTATCAAAAAAGTTTATGCCTCTTTCATAGGCTCTATCCATAATTTTAAATGACTCTTTTTTATCAGCTTGAGTTCCAAAGGTCATGGTTCCTAAACAAATGGGGCTAACACGTAACCCTGTTTTTCCTATGTATCGGTGTTGCATAATTTATTCCTTTTTTAAATCATTTATTTTTAAACTGTTTCATCGCATTAGAAGTATTGGTAATTACCTCATCTATATGGTTAATATCTAAAGTACGACCTAATGTATACATATAAGAAGTATAGAACTGCCATGACATTAAAATAGAATCAACCAAGTATTCTAATGCTTCATCGTTTGGAATTTCTAGTTCACCATTGCTTATTAAATTTTGCATAACTATTTTAATACGACCTCTATGTGCAAGATTGTCTTCTATGTATTGTTTTTCTAAGGTTTTGTCACGAGAAAAGAGAAAGAGCAGTTCTCTAAAAAAAAAACGATATTTCCATTGAATTTCTATAAGCAGTTTTTCATGTTCATTTAACTCTTTAATGCTTCTTGGTAACTCATCTACAGCCAAGCTCATCTCTTCTCGTAATTGTATATAAAGTTTAAAAATAATCTCTTCACGGTTTCTGTAATGATAGTGTAAATTCCCAGGGCTAATGCCCATTGCTTTTGCAATATGATTGGTGGTAGCTGTTTGGGTATTTGTTTCATTAAAAAGTTTTCGTGCTGTTTCTAATATTTCTAGTTTTCTTGACATTATATCTCCTTATTTAAGAAATCATAGTGTAATTACTCTAAAATCAAGGTAATTGTACGTTCTAATAATCTTAAAATCTAAATCAGATAAATTTACTCCTATTTGTGACAATTGTCAATTTCATTCTCTTATTTGTATGTTATATTTCCGTATCATAACATTTAAAGGATACGAAATGACAGAAAAAACAAAAGCACTGGTCAAAGCTACAGCTCCTCTTCTAAAGAAAAAAGGAGAGGAAATCACTTCAATAATGTACCCCATTTTATTTGAAAGATACCCTGACGCTGTAGAACTTTTTAAAGATGCAACAGCTGATCAACATAAAAAGTTGGCAGGTATGGTTTATGCATATGCAGCAAATATTGACAAATTGGACAAGTTACAAAAAGGTATTGATAAAGTAGCTTTTATTCATGTGCAGACAAAAATATTACCAGAGCATTACCCATGGGTAGGTGAAGCACTTTTAGAAGCTATTCAACAAGTACTAGGTGATGACGCAACCGATGAGGTAATGGCTGCATGGTCTGAAGCATATG
>JAMOMJ010000335.1 GCA_027067135.1 Cyclobacteriaceae bacterium | reverse complement strand
AGTCTAATAATCTCTTGTCTCTTTAGTTTCTCAACGGTTTTCCACTGTTTAATATCGACTGGATACGCTCCAATGTTTTAGGTTCTGCACAAAGTGATAAGAATGCTTCTCTTTCTAAGTCTAAGAGGTATTGCTCACTCACTTCTTGAGGGTACGATAAATCACCACCACACATTACCCAAGCTATTTTATTGGCAATTTTTAAATCGTGATCAGAAATATAATTACCCATTCGCATGCCATTTACACCTGCTGCTACTAGAGCCAAACCTGTTTTACCCTGTACTTTAATATGCTTGTCCTGGATTGGCTGTGTGTAGCCATCCGCTGCTAACTCTAACACAGCAGCTTTTGCATCTGCAATTTGTCGGTGCTTATTTACAGAAACAGAATCGCCTCTTTGCAAAATATTCATATCAAATGCTTCATAAGCAGAAGTGGCTACTTTTGCAGTTGCTATGTTCATAAAAGCATTTTGCATATCGTTAAGCTCTACATCGCCTACGGCAAACCCGTCAGCTACTCGTTTAGCAAATTCTTTGGTACCTCCGCCTGCAGGGATAAGACCTACGCCTACTTCAACTAAACCAATATAGGTTTCAGCTGCAGCTTGTACTTTATCAGCGTGAAGTGTCATTTCGCAACCACCACCTAGTGTTAACCCGTGAGGGGCAACTACTACCGGAATAGAGGAGTAACGAACTCTCATCATCGTATCCTGAAAATGCTTAATCATAAAATTAAGCTCATCGTATTCTTGTTCAATGGCGTGCATAAATACCATACCCAGATTGGCTCCCGCAGAGAACTGAGCTCCTTGGTTTCCAATAACTAAACCAGTATAGCTTTCTTCTGCTAATGTGATGGCCTTATTGATTCCTTCTACCACCTCACCACCAAGGGTGTTCATTTTAGTATGGAACTCAAGGCCTAAAACGCCATCACCTAAATCGAAAATGGTAGAACCTGAATTGCCCCAAACCACATTGCTTTGTCTAAGGTTATCAAGTACCAGCATATCTTCGGTACCTGCAATGCTTTTGTATGATTTGCTGGGAATGTCGTAATATTTGCGCTGGCCATTTTCTACTTTGTAGAATGACTCTGCACCAGAGGCCAGCATATCGTAAATCCATTGGTTGGGCTTATAACCAGCCTCTTCCATTTTGGCTACGGTCTTTTTAACACCAACGGCATCCCAGTATTGAAATGGCCCGATTTCCCAACCAAAACCAGCAGAAACAGCATCGTCAATTTTATAAAGATCATCTGCAATTTCCGGAATTCGATTAGACACATATTGGAATAAGCCAAAGAATGAATCTCTGTAAAACTCACCGGCTTTATCTTTTCCTGAAAATAACATTTTAAAACGTTCTTGCAGGTTGTCGATAGGCTTGGTCATTTCAAGCGTAGCAAATTTTATTTTTTGCTTAGGCTTATATTCCATTGTATCAAGGTCGAGTGTAAGAATTACAGTCTTACCTTCTTCATTCTTAGTCTTTTTGTAAAAACCTTGCTTGGTTTTATCTCCCAACCATTGTTTCTCTTCCAGCTTGCTAATAACATCTGGTAATTTAAACAAATCACGAGCTTCGTCATCCACTAATCCTTCGTAGAGGTTGTTTGATACTTTTATAAGCGTATCTAGCCCAACTACATCAGAAGTACGGAACGTGGCTGACTTAGGACGACCAAGCACTGGGCCTGTTAATTTATCAATTTCATCCACATTCATTCCCAGCTTCTTCATGGTTTCCACCACTTTCATAATGCTGAAAATACCAACTCGGTTGGCAATAAAGGCAGGAGTATCTTTACAAAGTACGGTACGCTTACCTAAGAATTTATCTCCATAGTTCATCAAGAAATCAATCATTTCAGGGTCAGAACTTGGCGTAGGAATAATTTCTAATAACTCAAGGTAACGAGGAGGATTAAAGAAGTGAGTTCCACTAAAATATTTTTTGAAATCATCGCTTCGGCCATCCAACATTAAATGGATAGGAATACCAGAGGTGTTCGAAGAAATTAAGGTTCCTGGTGTGCGGTGTTTTTCTACTTGATCAAAAACGATTTTTTTAATCTTTAGATTTTCAACCACTACTTCAATTACCCAGTCGCAACCAGCAATATCCTTCATATTATCTTCGAAGTTGCCTAACGTAACACGCTTAGCAAAGTCTTTGTTATATAAGGCTGCAGGTTTAGATTTTATGGTAGATTTCCATGCGTCATTAACAATTCTGTTTCTAACGGCAGGGCTTTCAAGCGTAAGGCCTTTGGCCTTTTCTTGATCGTTTAACTCTCGAGGCACAATATCTAATAGGAGTGCTTCTACTCCAATATTGGCAAAATGTCCGGCAATTCGTGATCCCATTATACCGGAACCTAATACTGCCACTTTTTTAATAGAACGCTTCATTTGTTATATGCTATATTTATTCTATTGATTATTAATTATTTACAAATTTTGGTGCCATTTAGTTTCTCATCGCCTTTATTTTAAGGCCTGTTTGAGATTCAATTTGGCTATTTATTTTATTCATTACACTTACAAATGTGTCAAATTCCTCAGGCGTTATTTTAGAGCTTAGCTCCTCGTTAAATCCACGTACTGTAAGCCTAGAAATTTCTCTTTTTTCTCTTCCTTTTTTGGTTAAATAGATAAGGACTGAACGCTTATCATTTTCTGCTTGCTCTTTTCTTATCAGACCTTGCTCTTCCATATTATTAAGCATGCGGCTTAAACTACGAGATTCCATTCCCATTAAAGGAGCAATTTTGGTTGCTGGTGTTCCAACCTCAAAATGTAAATTGAGCAAGACAAAGCCGATGGAGGTGGTAAACCCGTGCTTGGCAGCTTCTTGATTATACATACGAAAGAATCCGTACCAAGCGGCTCTTATGTGATAATCTACTGTTTCTTCTGGCTTCATAATTTTAAATAGAAAATCAAATGTAATAAATAATACTCGGCATGACGAGCAAATTGCAAAAAATATTCGGCATGCAGAGTATTTACGTTTAATAAATACTCTGAGCATCAAGTACACCATAGAGAGCAAACAGTTGTTTATATTAAAATGAATGTAAGAACTTCTGCGACAATGAAGTTTAAGAAATTTAGAACTCAATAGTTAGGTGCAAAAACAGTGATTAATCTCACAAGCTCGATTGACTCGGGTCATTATAAAATTATAGTTTAATAACCTTCTTTGCAGTAAATATTATTAGAATGCTAGCCTCAGGTGTTACTCATTATATGCGCTTAATTTATTTAGGGGCATTCGTGGCATCTTCCTTCAACTTTATTCAGTATAATGTAGGGTCAGCCAATGGTTATAATAGCCAAGAAATAATTAAAAGTGCTAGTTCTTCAAGCATTCTGGATACACTTACTCACAGAATACCTCAAGGAGAAGTGATTTTTGGCTCCTACGACAAAAACTTGTATTCAGTTAACATCAGCACAGGTAAGGAAATTTGGAGATTTAGAACCAAAGGATGGGTTAATTCCACTCCCACTATATTTAATGGCAAGGTTATTTTTGGTTCTTCTGATAGTTATTTGTATTGCATAAACGTAAACACCGGTAAAGAACTATGGAAGTTTAAAACCGAAGGATGGGTGTATTCGAGCCCTGTAATAACCAACAATAAAGTGCTGGTAGGGTCAAAAGATGGGTTTCTTTATTGCATAGACTTAATATCAGGCCTTGAACTGTGGAAACACAAAACCGAAGGATGGGTGTATTCAAGCCCCGTAGTTTTAAATAATAATGTTTATTTTACGTCAAAGGATAAAAAACTTTACTGCTTAAGCATAAACACTGGCAAAGAACTATGGACATTCAAAACCACAGGCTGGGTGTATTCAAGTCTTTCAGTCGCCAACGGAAAAGTATTTATAGGTTCTAGAGACAATTACATTTATTGTGTAAATGCCATCTCTGGTCAGCAATTATGGAAAATTAAAACAGCTGGTTTAATCTATTCTACGCCTTTTGTATCAAATGGAAAAGTGTTTTTTGGCTCTAAAGACAAACATTTATATTGCTTGGATATTAATACAGGTGCACTGATTTGGAAATATAAAACCAGAGGTTGGGTATGGTCAAATCCTACGGTTGCCAACGGGAAAGTATTTTTTGGTTCAAAAGATGAATATTTATACTGTTTAGATGCCAACACAGGGTTAGAAGTTTGGAAATTCAGAACCAATGGATGGGTTCGATCCAGCCCTAAGGTAGCAAACGGAAAAGTGTTTTTCGGGTCAGCAGACAAAAATTTTTACTGTGTTAACGCACAAACAGGGGAAAAAATATGGGCGTTTAAAACTGCGGCCGAAGTGGCGTCATCTGCTGCCATTGCCAATGGCAAAATTTTTTTTGGCAGTTGGAACAGCCTCTTGTATTGCATTGATAATAACTCCGGCAAAAAGCTTTGGAGTTTTAAAGCCGAAGAGGCTATCTCATCAAACCCCACAGCATACCATAATAAACTGTTTTTCGGCTCAAAAGACAGCAGTTTATATTGCATAGATATGATAAGCGGTAAGAAACTATGGGCGTTTAAAACTGAAGGGTGGGTACATTCCAGCCCAAGTGCGGTTGATAATAGGGTGATATTTGGCTCTAACGATAACCACCTGTATTGTGTTAATGCCCTTACAGGTAAATTATTATGGAAATTTACCTGTAACGATTGGGTGTATTCAAGCCCAACCGTATTTGATGGAAAAGTGTTTTTTGGCTCAAGAGACAACTACCTGTATTGTGTTGAGCTTGCCACAGGTGAACTCATTTGGAAATATAAAACAGGTAGCTGGGTATCTTCAAGTCCAATTATTGCAGATAAAAGAGTGTTTTTCGGCTCAAAAGACAAAAACCTGTACTGCCTTAATGCTAAAAATGGCAGGTTAGTTTGGAAATACGAAACAGGCAATAAAATATGGTCTAAACCGGCAATATCAAATGATAAGATTATTTTTGGTTCTGCAGACCAGCACCTGTATTGCGTTAACATAAAAACCGGAAAACCAGTTTGGAAATTTAAAACAGATGGTATTATTTCTGCCGGCTCAACTGTGTTTAAAAATAAGGTATTAGTTGGCAGTTGGGACAACTATATGTATTGTCTTAATATTGCTACCGGCAACTTAATCTGGCGGTTTCAAGTCAACGGAGCAATTGCTACTCGTCCGGCAGTATCTGATGGAAAGGTTTTTTTTGGCTCTAACGATGGCAATTTATATAGTGTGGATATAGTTACAGGCTCAGAAACCTGGAAATATAAAACTAAAGCTTGGGTGTGGTCGAGCCCACTTATAGTAATTGACTAAGTGCCTGTTCTGTTTACTTCAGGAGGCCTCTATTTGATAAACAGACGCCAAATTTTACGTTTTAAGCAATTAACATTAAATATCAATGTATTTTTATACGTGTAAATTAATTTATAAATTCGTTTTAAAAATCAGTAACATGAAATCTACAATCCTACTAATTGCCTTTGCTCTGTCTTTTACCTTTGGTTATGCACAAGCACCAACCGATAGTTTAACAACTACTGAAAACCCCAATCAAGCAGAAGGTACAATTACCCTTGCCGAGCTATTTGCTAATAAAACCAACTACGCCAATAAAAAAGTAGTTATAAGAGGAGAAGTAAAAAAGTATAATAGCAAAATTATGGGCAAAAACTGGATTCACATCCAAGATGGCACAGAGTATATGGGCGAAAATGATTTAACCATTACCTCTCAAATGGAAGTAAAAACGGGTGATGTTGTAACAATGGAAGGAAAAATAACCCTTGATAAAGATTTTGGCTCTGGGTATTTTTACAAAATTATAATGGAAGAAGGCAAAATAATGGAGTAAATATTGTAACATCAGTTAGGCAATACCTTAAATCCGCAAGGGTTTTTGTAAGTATATCATCTTTAGGTATTTAGACCTGTCAGGTTTCATCCCTGCCTGGCGGCACGGTGTTTGGGTGTTGTGGCTAATAGCTTTAGTAACTGTTTATCAATGAAAGGTCTGCGGATATAAGGTATATAGAAATAAACTCAAAAACTGATAAATATCATTTCTTTTTATACATATAGTCATTTTAAGAGACAATACTGTTTGATAGCTTTGTTATTATAATTAATAGATTAAACAAAATAGCACTCTAACTAATAAAATTTGCCATGAAAACACTAAACAGAATTTTAACAGTAGTATGTGTTATGCTGATAGCTCAGTATGGCATTGCTCAAACTATTGCAGGGTCTGCTCACGATTTTAGTCCGGAAACTTGGAATGCCTCTGGTGAAATTTGTATTGTATGCCATACACCTCACAACGCAGTAACGTTATCTGACGCTCCTTTATGGAACCATGAATTAACAACGCAAACATTTACGCTTTACGCTTCTCCAACATTAAATGCAACTATGGCACAGCCTACAGGAAGCTCTAAACTCTGTTTAAGCTGCCACGATGGCACCGTAGCACTTGAGAACTTTGGAGGCACTACAGGAGGCACCAATTTTGTAACAGGTAATGCGTTGGTTGGTATTGATATATCAGATGACCACCCTATTTCATTTACCTATGATGCCGCTTTAGCTACTGCTGATGGAGGTTTATTTGACCCTACAACTGCATCGTCCGGACTTGGAGGAACAATAAATGATGATTTACTGTTAGGCGGTCAGTTGCAATGTGCTTCATGCCACGATGTACATAATGGTGCTGGCATTGCTTTTCTTTTAAGAATGAACAACGCTGCAAGTAATTTATGCCTTACCTGCCATAATAAATAAAATACCATTTCATACATAAAAAAAGGCGGTAATACCGCCTTTTTTTATGTATGGTTAAGTAAAATAAGGCTATTGAAAATGTATTTTAAATTAAGCATTTGACTGATAAACATCATATTATAAAGCTGTTAATTGTATGATATTTGAAAAGCAAGAGGTATATGTATCCACTTGATAAAATTGTTTACTCTCAAATATATGAAATCCATAAACTATATTTTTAGTGCAATTCTGATGCTGGCACTAAATGCCTGCTCCCAAAAGTTACAAAAACAAAAGACACCCCAAGAGCTAATCGTTTACCCTTCTCCACCCGATACTACCCGTATTCAATACCTAACCAGCATAAGCACCTCTAAAGATGTTGAAGGCGAACCCTCCATGTTTAGCAAGTACATTACTGGAGAGGAGCCTCCCAAGCCTATAGTTAAGCCTTATGGCGTGGCTATGCATAATAATAAAATTTATATATGCGACCTCGACCTGAGAGGGCTGGAAATTATTGACTTGGAAAATCAAACGTTAGAATATTTTATACCTGAAGGCCTTGGGCAATTAAAATTACCTATTAACTGTTTTGTTGACTCTTTAGGCTACCTGTATGTAGCCGATGTGCAGAGACACCAAGTGGTTATTTTTGACAAAGATTTACAGTATGTAAATAGTTTTGGAACTAGAGAAAGCTTAAAACCCACAGATGTGTTTGTAACCAATAACAAGATATGGGTTACAAATGTATCAAACAGTACCATTGATGTTTTCAAGCAAGACAGCACCTACCAATTTCTCTACTCACTTCCTAAGAGTACACAAGCACAAGAAAGGTTATTTCAACCCACAAACCTGTTTGTAAGTAACAATAAGGTGTATGTCAGCGATTTTGGTGAGTTCAGCATAAAAATTTACGACCATCAAGGTAAATTCTTGCAATCTGTTGGTAGTTATGGCCGAAATATTGGCCAGTTTACCAGACCAAAAGGCATTGCGGTTGATAAAGATGAAAACTTATATGTAGTGGATGCCGCTTTTGAAAATGTACAAATATTTAATAAGCAGGGGAAACTTCTTATGTTTTTTGGAGGTAGTTATAAGAAACCCGGAGGTATGTGGTTACCTGCAAAAGTAGCTATAAGCTATAATGGCCTTGAGTATTTTCAAAAATACGTTAATGAACGGTATTTACTCAAATACCTTATTTTGGTAACCAATAATTTTGGGCCTGACAAAGTAAATATTTATGGTTATGTAGAAGAAAAAGCAATGGTTAATAAATAAAAATTGAGCATAAAAGGCAAACATATTGTTATTCTTATTATAAGTCTGGCAACAGTAGTGGTTGC
>JAMOMJ010000334.1 GCA_027067135.1 Cyclobacteriaceae bacterium | reverse complement strand
GATATCTGCTTCACGAACAGCAGGATGAGGGAGTGGTGCGGAGGTCATAAAATTCTCTTGTGCACCACCATTCAACCAGCTTTCTGAGGCTAAATCAGCAACAGAAGGATTAATATTTTCCGTTTGAGCACTGATGCTACCCATAAAGCAAAGCAATGCGAGGGCGCAAAAAAAGGTCTTGAACATAAGATTCAGATTTTAAAAGTGGATAATAGTCTGGCGGAAAACAATTGCTTATCGAATTATTTCGATGAGTCGATTTTTAATTCCAATTCCAGCCTTTTTAAATGAGTAATCTGAATCCGAGAAGTGATTAAAACTAATACGGATTTTAGCTGTGTTTAATTGTATAATGCAAGCTTTCATAAAAAGTAACAGAAAAAATCTTGTAATTTATTAACTTCGCGCGTAAAACCTTTAGGCTCTATGTTGATCGGTGCCTGCCTCGCCTGAAGGCAATTCAGGCAGGTGGGGAAAAGTATTTGAAATTGAAAACGATATATGAAGTTAAAAGTAGGCAGTAGGTAGTAGCAGTTGGCAGTATTTACCACCCAAAACCTTTGAGTAGCACCTACTGCTTACTACTTACTACCTACTACCTACTGCTTACTACCTATTGGGATACTTTTGCTTATGCTATGCTGCCAAATCATTTTCATTTAGCTATTCAAGTTAAATTTTAAAATGCAAAAAATAATAGAACAATTCCGTCCCATACTTATACAATTAGCGACACCTTATAATATGGGTGGAACAGGCTTTTATTTACAGGATATTAAAATGGTTGTGACCAATGAGCATCTTGTTCGGGATAGCAAAGAAGTTATTATCGAAGCGGATACCATCCCTCGCCAGTTGGCTAAAGTCGTTTATTGGGATGCTGCTTACGATATTGCACTGCTGCAATTGGAGTCAATTTATGATGATTTGCCCACACTATCTTTCCGAACCGATGGAGAACCACAGCAGGGAGATAAGATTTTGGCAATGGGTCATCCTTTTGGTCTGCGTTTTTCCAGTACCATGGGTAGTATTTCAAATAATCGTCGGGAACAGGATGATTTTTATTATTACCAACACGATGCTGCTCTAAACCCAGGAAATAGTGGCGGGCCGCTGGTGGATGATAAAGGTAGAATCATAGGTGTGAATGTTTTTGATATTGAAGAAGGAGAATCTTTGGGTTTTTCATTGCCTGCTATCTTTGCAAATGAAACCATTCAGGCCTATTTACAGGAAAATCGTTCAGAGCTTGCTGCCCGTTGTTTGTCTTGTAGAAAAATGGTTTTTGAAAAGGAATGCAGCAATCGTTATTGCCCTAATTGTGGTGCTTACCTACTGTTGCCCTCTGATGCAGAAGAATATGAAGCGGTAGGCACACAGTTTACGATCGAACAATTGCTGGAAGCTCTGGGGCAGGAGGTAAAACTAGCTCGCCGTGGCGTAAATACATGGGAAATAAAAGAAGGCAGTGCTCATATCACTGTTTCTTATCATGAAGATTCGGGGTTAATAACAGGTGATGCTCATCTTTGTCAGTTACCTCCTGAAAATGCGCTGGAACTATATGAATATTTATTGCAACAAAACTATATTGATGACGGCCTTACTTTTAGTGTAAAAGGAAGGGATATTATCCTGTCTA
>JAMOMJ010000333.1 GCA_027067135.1 Cyclobacteriaceae bacterium | reverse complement strand
GTTGCTATTCCATTTCCCCAAAATGGCTCAGCTACCCAATATCCAATTTCACAAGACTCTCTGTAAATGTCAGTTTGAAGGTTAAGCCCACAAACACCCACGATTTTTTTATTTAAAGTAATTGCAAAAGTTAGAGTTGGGTCTTCTAAAAGTGCTATTTCAATAAAGCTATCTGCATCCTTTAGGGTGTACGGATAAGGCATAATATCTCTTAAGTTTTTCCTGAACTTATTATTATTAGCATATTTCGCTAACAATGTTCTGTCAGACTTTTTGAAGACCCTTATGCTTATGTCATTTTTAACGTTCATAGTTGTTAATAAAAATAGTTTATTTTAATTGATAATATATTGTGCTTAAACGTTAAGCTTAATCTAGCTTTGATTTTCATATTTTTGTATAAACAACAAAATAAAGATTGCTCTCCTATTTTAAATTAAACGATCCTTTTAGGCTAGTGCCTTTGGCATTATTGGTGTTTTTATTAAAGATACCAATTCTACTAAACCCAATGGTATATCCTGAAACCGTTCATTGGTTTACTATTGGCGAAGCCATGCAATCTGGTTCTATGTACTATGATATTTGGGATGCTTTGGCTCCTTTTTCAGCCACTGTTTATATGGTTGTTACGTGGCTCTTTGGCAGATCAGTACTTGCCCTCCTTATTATAGGTTCCGTATTAACATTTATACAAGCACTAATTATTAATGCCTTTTCTATTAATGCTAAGTTGTTTGAGAACAACAGCAATTTACCTGCATTAGTATTTGTATTGCTCACATCAACTAGCCCAGCTTTTTTTACCCTGTCCCCTGCATTACTAGGTCTAACATTTATTTTACTTGGTCTAGGTAAGTTGTTGAGCCATGTTGAGTTTAGGGCAAAAAAAGACATGCATATTATAATGATTGGCTTGTATTTTGGAGTTGCACCATTATTTTTTCTTCCTTATATCGTAATCATTCCTATAAGCTTAATTCTATTAGGCTTGTTTTCTAACACTGTACTTAGAAGATATTTGCTACTCTTATTCTCAAGTGCAACACCTCTCCTTATATCCTTTTTTTATTATTGGGTAATAAGTGACCATCCAGGCTATTTTATAGATAATTTTATTCTATTTAACAATAAAGATGCTTTTTATCATTCCATTTCATGGTTAGAAAGAATAGAAATTCTATCTTTTTCTATGTTTTTTTTAGTGCTTGGAATTTTAAGTTTTGGGAAACAGCGAAGGTTAACTAATTATCAAAATCGGATTATGCAACTATTCGTAGTGCTTGGGATTTTGCTAACCTTTATTTTATTCTTAGAAAAACCAGTAACCCCTTATGGATTAGTTTTTATACTCCCAGTGGCTGCATTTTTTACAACCCATTTTATCTCTTTATTTAAAAAAAGAGTTTTTAGTTTAATTTTAAGTATCCTTTTATTTTTAGGCCCTACAGCATTGCTTTGGAGCTACTCCACGAAGTTTATTGACATAGCTTCAGTTAAAGTTAACTCTTTAACAAAAAGCAAATACCTTACTTCGGTTAAGGGTAAAAAAATAATGGTACTTGGTTCAGCCAAAAACGTATATGATGAAGCCAAACTTGCAGGGCCTTTTTATGACTGGGGGTTATCCAAACAGTTTTTTACAGAACTGGATTATTATGACAATCTTATTTTTTTACAGAATCATATTGAAGCATCAATGCCGGAAATAATTATTGACCTTGAAAATAATTGGCCAAAGATTTCGAAGAGGCTTCCTCAAATATCTAAACGCTATCATCAAGTAGAGCCAACAATATGGGTGTTAAAAACTAATACAATCAAATAGTTAAGAGGTTCTATATTTGTAAAAACTAATACTGTGATTAATAATTTTCATAATTTAAACATTGGCATTTTAGGTGGTGGACAGCTTGGCAGAATGCTTGTAAAAGCAGGATCTGATTATGGCCTTTATATGAAAGCCATGGATCCTGATGGAAATGCCCCCATTAAAAACTTTATCAAATCTTTTACCCAAGGAAACATTACTAATTATGATGATGTGATGGCCTTTGGAAAGAATTGCAATGTGCTGACAATTGAAATAGAAAATGTAAACACAGAAGCCCTAATTGAACTTGAAAAGCAAGGAGTTCAAGTGTATCCACAGCCACATATAATCGAGTTAATAAAAGACAAATCGTTACAAAAACAGTTTTATAAAGAGCATAACATTCCCACCGCTCCATTTGAAATTACTACATCTAAACCGGAGGTTAAAGCTTTGGCTCACAAGCTGCCGTTTGTAAATAAGCTAGCCCGTGAGGGCTATGATGGTAGAGGAGTACAAATTATAAGAACAGAAGAAGACTTTGATAAAGCTTTTGACACCTTAGGAATCGTGGAAGAGCTGATACCATTTGACAAGGAAATTTCGGTGATTGTAGCAAGAAATACCAAAGGAGAAATTAAAGTTTTTCCTGCCGTTGAGTTGGTATTCCACCCAGAACATAATCTAGTCGAATACCTCTTTGCTCCTGCTAAAATTTCAATAGAAACAAGCAAAGAAGCAGAAAAAATTGCTATTGACATTATTAAAAAACTAGAGATGGTTGGCTTGCTAGCGGTTGAACTATTTGTAACAAAAGAGGGAACAATACTTGTAAATGAAGTTGCCCCTAGACCTCATAATAGTGGACACCAAACTATTGAGGCAAATATTACATCGCAATATGAGCAGCATTTACGCGCTATTTTAGGAATGCCATTAGGAGCAACTGGTGCTCTTACACCCTCTGCAATGGTTAATTTATTAGGAGAAAGCGGTTACACCGGCCCTGCAATTTATCAAGGACTTGAAGATGTAATGAAAGAATCAGGGGTGCACGTACATATTTATGGTAAAAAAGAAACAAGGCCATTTCGTAAAATGGGACATGTTACTATTACCAACCCAGACCCTTCTGAACTAAAAAGAAAGGCTAACTTTGTAAAAAACACTTTAAAGGTAAGAGCATGAGCACACCACAAGTAGGAATAATTATGGGCAGCCAATCGGACTTGCCTGTAATGCAGGAGGCTGCTGATATTTTAAAGGAGCTTGGAGTTGAGTTTGAGCTCACAATTGTCTCAGCACATAGAACTCCTCACCGAATGCTCAATTATGCAGAACACGCAAAGGGCAGAGGCTTAAAAGTAATTATTGCCGGAGCAGGAGGCGCTGCTCATTTACCTGGCATGGTTTCTTCTCTAACCACTTTACCAGTAATTGGTGTTCCTGTAAAATCGAGCAATTCTATTGATGGTTGGGATTCCATCTTATCTATTTTGCAAATGCCTGGAGGTATTCCAGTAGCAACAGTAGCCTTAAATGGGGCAAAAAATGCGGGTATTTTAGCAGCTGAAATGATTGGTGCTTTTGAAGAAAAAATTGCCATCAACCTTGCTGATTATAAAGAAAGTCTAAAAGAAAAAGTATTAAAGAGTGTATTGGACTTGAAGTAACTGTTCTATCCAAACAACTCTCCAAAAACATGCTTAAGCATGCCAAAGGACTTAATGGTAATTTTATATTTGCTAACATCCACTCCTTTATTATATTTAGAAATAAAAATGGTTGAAAAACCTAGCTTTCCCGCTTCCGAAATTCGGTTCTCAATACGGTTTACAGCTCTTAGCTCACCACCTAAACCAACTTCAGAAGCAAAACAAAACTTTTCGTTTATAGAAAGGTCATGAAGCGATGAAAGAACCGCCACACAAATTGCTAAGTCAATAGCAGGGTCATCTACTTTTATACCACCAGCCATATTTAAAAACACATCTTGCGTGCCCATTTTTAGGCCGGTTCGCTTTTCAAGAACAGCTAACAACATATTTAGCCTTCGGCTATCAAAACCCGTAGAACTGCGTTGCGGAGTACCATAAGCAGCAGCACTTACCAATGCTTGAATTTCTATAAGTAATGTTCGGTTGCCTTCCATAGTGGCACCAATGGTTACACCGCTTACTCCCACATCGCGTTGCGAAATAAGTATTTCAGAAGGGTTAGCTACTTCTCTTAAGCCCTCCGATTGCATTTCATAAATGCCAAGCTCAGAAGTTGATCCAAATCTATTTTTTGTGGTTCTCAAAATTCGATAGACCATATTTCGGTCACCTTCAAATTGAAGCACAGTATCCACCATGTGCTCCAACACTTTGGGGCCTGCCAAGCTCCCATCTTTGGTAATATGGCCTACTAAAAAAACAGGAGTGTTTGTGGTTTTAGCATATTGCATTAATTCACCAGCACATTGCCTTACTTGTGCTACACTACCCGGTATCGATTCTATTTTTGTAGAAGCTAAGGTTTGAATTGAATCAACAATTAATACGTCTGGATTTACATTCTTTACCTGAGCAAATATTTTTTCAATCGAGGTTTCACTTAAAATAAATGTAGTTTCACTGTCTTTGTGCACTATGCGATCCGCTCTTAGTTTTATTTGCTGCTCACTTTCTTCGCCCGAAACATAAAGTACTTTTTGCGGCAGGTTAAGTGCCAACTGCAACATTAATGTTGACTTACCAATGCCTGGCTCTCCACCAATAAGTACTAAAGAGCCATTTACAATCCCTCCGCCAAGTATCCGGTTTAACTCGGTATCATAACAATTTAATCTAATTTCATTTTCGTGCTGGATGTCGCCTAGTGGCTTGGGCACATTTGACTTTGAACTATTTTCATCCCAAACAGGCTGGGCTGTTGAGTACTTAGAAACTACTTCTTCTACAAAGGAGTTCCATTGATTACACGAAGGACATTTACCAATCCATTTAGCAGATTCGTGCCCGCAATTCTGGCAGAAAAAAGAAGATCTAACTTTGGCCAATTGAGTTTTTTTCTTTCAAAGATAAACTTTATATAATGGAGGTAAAAAACTCTAATTTTTAAGTGTAATTTTGTATTAGCTAAAACAAATATTAATTTTTTTTAACGGTAAAGGATACATTTATAACTAACTGTATTTCAGAATTATAGAATTGTCCCTTTCAATAATAAATTCTTTCTAAACAGCCTAATTTGGCTGTTTTTTAAAGATAAGCGTTATAAAAAATAAGTTTCAAAACGTGAGAAATATCACAATTTTTGATAAACTTATACTTGTATTTTAGTGGTTTCAAAATTCTTAACCTTTTACCTATGCCTGCCATCTCTACTACTGATAAAAATGTGAATGCTCTAGAGCTATTTTCAGCTCCACCTGAACAAATTACTCCCACTAAAATAGAGAGTGATTTACCAGTAGCTCCAGAGAAAATGGAAGAGCGTAAAAAGCTTTTAGTCAAAGAAATAGTAAGCAAAGTTTATAGTAGAGAGGAAGCACTTAAGGCTTCGATGGAATATTTTAACGAGGACGACTTAGCCGCCAATGTATGGATTAATAAGTATGCGCTAAAAGATTCAGCAGGAAACCTCTACGAAAAATCACCAGTGCAAATGCACCAGCGTTTGGCAAAGGAATTGGCTCGTATTGAAAAGAAATATCCAAATCCTCTTTCGGAAGAAGAAATATATGGGCTTTTAGAAAATTTTAAATATCTCATTCCACAAGGAGGCCCCATGTCAGGCATTGGGAATAACCACCAATATGTTTCATTATCTAATTGTTTTGTAATTGGGCCAGGAAATAAATCGGATAGTTACGGTGCCATTTTATTAACTGATGAAGAGCAAGTACAGCTCATGAAAAGACGCGGGGGGGTTGGCCACGACTTAACCCACATTCGCCCCAAGGGTACTTCCGTTATGAACAGCGCATTGACCTCAACAGGGGTAGTGCCTTTTATGGAGCGGTATTCTAATACAACACGAGAAGTAGCGCAAGATGGAAGAAGGGGAGCATTAATGCTTTCTATATCAGTAAATCACCCCGATGCTGAATCTTTTATAGATGCCAAGCAAGATAAAACTAAAGTTACAGGAGCCAATGTTTCAGTAAAGATTTCCGACAATTTCATGAAGTCTGTTGAATCAAATACTGATTTTGTTCAAAAATTTCCTGTAGATAGCTCAAGCCCTCTCATTGAAAAAACAACCAATGCCAAAGGCCTGTGGGATAAGATTGTGCATAATGCTTGGGCATCAGCAGAGCCAGGGGTCTTATTTTGGGATACAATCATCAAAGAATCTATTCCTGATTGCTATAGTGATTTAGGTTTTGAAACAATTTCAACTAATCCATGTGGGGAGATTCCTCTGTGCCCCTATGACTCTTGCAGGCTTTTAGCCATTAATTTATACAGTTATGTAGATCAGCCATTTACGGAGCAAGCCAGCTTTAATTTTGATAAATTTAAAAGCCATGTACGCATTGCACAACGAATGATGGATGATGTAGTGGATTTAGAAGCGGAGAAAATCGATGCTATTCTCACCAAAATAAAGAATGACCCTGAGCCTGATGAGATTAAGCATAGCGAAGGAAAGCTATGGGAGAAGATTAAAAAGAAAACACTGCAAGGACGAAGAACTGGTTTAGGAATTACGGCTGAAGGAGATATGTTAGCTGCTTTAGGCATTACGTATGGTACCGATGAGGCTACATCCTTTGCTGAAAATGTGCAAAAATCATTGGCGTTAGCTGCCTATACTTCTTCTGTTGAAATGGCTTCGGAACGTGGTGCGTTCGAAATTTTTGATGCTCAACGAGAAGTAAATAATCCGTTTATTAACCGTGTTAAAGAAGCAGACCCTGCACTTTATCAAAAAATGTTAAAAAAAGGCAGACGAAATATTGCTTTGCTTACCATTGCCCCAACAGGCACCACGTCCTTAATGACACAAACGTCTTCAGGACTTGAACCAGTTTTTCAAGTTTCGTATAAACGAAGAAAAAAAGTAAACCCAACAGATACTGATGTTAAAGTTAGTTTTACTGATGAAACAGGAGATGCTTGGGAAGAATATTTTGTGGTGCACCATAAATTTAAGGTTTGGTTAGAAAAGAAGGGCTATACTGAAGATCAGATTTCTACTTTAACCGACCAGGAAATGGATGAATTGGTAGCTGCCTCTCCGTATAATAATGCTATGGCCAACGACATCGACTGGATTAAAAAAGTGCAGATGCAAGGCAAGGTGCAGAAATGGGTGGATCATTCTATTTCTGTCACCGTAAACGTACCAAAAGAAACACCAGAGTCAGTTATCCATAATATTTATATGGAAGGCTGGAAACAAGGATGCAAAGGGATGACCGTTTACCGTGATGGTTCTAGAGATGGTGTTTTAATTTCTAAGGATGAAAAGAAAGTTGAAGTGGATGAATTTACGGAAACGGCTGCTCCCAAACGACCCAAAACATTAAAAGCAAAAATTATCCGATTTAATAATAACCATGAAAAATGGTTAGCTGTGGTTGGTATGATGAATGACAAACCTTATGAAATATTTACAGGCAAGGCAGAAGATGCCTTCCACTTACCCAATTATGTATCAACCGGTGAAGTAATTAAAAACTTAAATACCAATAATAGTAAACGTTACGATTTTAGGTATCAAGATAAAGATGGATTTAATGTAACAATTGAAGGCCTGTCTCGCTCATTTACAACGGAGTTTTGGAATTATGCCAAGCTTATTTCTGGTATGTTACGCCATGGCATGCCCCTTAAATATGCCATTAGCTTGGTAAATAATCTTCACCTAAATGATGACTCACTCAATACTTGGAAAAATGGAGTAGTTCGTGCATTATCAAAAATGTTACCCGATGGCACTAAGCCAAAAAACACTACCTGTACAGAGTGTGGCGAAGATGGTTTAATTTATGAAGAAGGCTGCCTTAACTGTAAAAGCTGTGGGTATTCTAAGTGTGGATAATAGGAATTAATTATTTTTTTTCATTATTTTAGGTTGATTTTTACCTAACCCTAACTTATAATGAAACACTTTTTATTGGTTATTGCTTTTGCAGTAACCTCCCTTCTTAGCTATGCACAAAAACCTAGAAAATTTGGTGAAATAACTAAACAAGAGCTTGAAATGAGCTCGTACCCTGCAGATACAAGTGCAAAAGCTGTTGTTCTTTATGAGTATGGAACATCAACCGTACTCATAACTAATGGGGATTTTGAAGTTATACTTAAATACCATACAATTATTAAATTTTTTGATGACGATGAACTAGACAGAGCGAATATTTCTTTAAAATATTCGAAAACTGCTGCTATTACTAAATTTAAAGCTTCCTCTTATAATTTGGTAGATGGTAAAATTATTGAAAGCGAAATAACAAAAAAAGATATCCATACAGAAAAGATGGTGGAAGGGGTAACCGAAAAGAAATTTTCTTTCTCCGATGTTAAACCAGGCTCCATAATTGAGTACACTTATCAAAAGAAATCAGGTTCCATCGTTTATTTAAATGCTTGGTCATTTCAAACCAATATACCCGTTGCTTGGAGTGAATACATAGTATCGTACCCAACATACTTTAATTACAAAACCGTATCCTCTGGTTATAATCCTCTTTATATAGCTGATGTAAGTGGAATAAATATTAATTTGAACCAAACCTTTGTGCCAGGAAAAAAACATAGATATGTGGCTAAGAACGTACCAGCATTTGTATCAGAAAAATTCATGACTACGCGAAGTAATTATATATCTAAAATTGAATTTGAGTTACAGTCAATCCAAACCCCTGGGTATTACCAAGAAATTTTTTCTGATTTCAATGGGATTCAGCATTTATTAATGAAAGATGAAGATTTTGGATTACGATTGAAGAAAATAGGCTTTGCTAAAGATGAATTAATTAAGCTTAAATCTGAAAGTACTGATAAAACTGAGTTAGCCAAGGCTATTTATAACCATGTTTTGGATAATACAACTTGGGATGAAAGTTATAGTAGATATGCCACCAAAAGTTTTAAATCGTTGAGTGAAGAAGATGGAAACTCTGGAATGATAAACTTATATCTAGTTGGCCTACTTAAAGAAGCTGGGTTAGATGCTAATCCCGTTATTATGAGCACCAGGGCAAACGGCATAGTGCACCCTGTATATCCATTGCTAAAAAAATATAATTACGTGATTGCTCATGTAAAAATTGATGATAAGACCTATTTATTAGACGGTACTGATGATTTTCTTCCTTTCGGTGTTTTACCTGAAAGGTGTCTAAATGGAAGAGGGCGCCTTATTGGAGAACATACAAATTATTGGGTGGATCTTGTATCTCTGGGCAACCGAAAAACATCGTGTGGAGGATCTTTTACTATTGATGAATATGGTGAGCTAGAAGGATCGTTATCATATAAATATGACGGGTATAATAGCTATTCTTTAAAAAAAGAAATTAAGAAAACGGGTAAAGAAGAACTTCTTGAAGAGTATTCAGAAAGAGATGGATGGGAAATCGAAGAATCTTCAATTAGCGGAAATGAAGATAAAGCAACCCCACTAAACATAAAATTTGATTTAACAATTTCGGATAAAGCCGATATGGCAGGAGACCGTATTTACCTAACACCTCTTGTGGTTGGGCAAACAAAAAGCAACCCTTTTAAACTCGACAAAAGGCTCTATCCTGTTGATTTTACTTGTCCAAGAAAGTCAACCTATATGATAAAATATAAATTGCCTGAAGGATATGAAGTTGAGGACTTACCAGCACCTATGGCGGTTGCCCTACCTAATAAAGGCGGTAAATACTTATATATGATAAATGAGCAAAATGGCATCATTACAGTTACCGTTCAATACAAGCTCAATCAAGTAGTGTTTAACCCTTCTGAGTATGAGTTGTTGAAAGAATATTTTGCGCAGATTGTAAATAAAGAAGCTGAGCAAATTGTACTAAAAGCTAAATCATGAAAAAATATTTAATCGTTTTATTAATTGGCATAGTAAATACTGTAAGTGGGCAAGATTATCCTGAGTGGGCTTCAAGCACCATACCCGATTCGTTAAAAAAGCATGCAGATTTAGTAGTAAGACAGTACGATATGGAATATACTGTTATATCGGAGCATAAGGCCATAAAACACGTAACTCAAGTAAAAACATTATTAAATAAAAATGTTGAAGATGAGGCCTTTTTAGTAATTCCTTACGATAGTTTTAGGAAAATTAAAAAGTTTAGTGCGGTAGTTCTCGATGAATTAGGAGATAAAATTGATAAAGTTAAAAGCTCAGATATAATTGATTATAATGGAGGTAGCGCTATTGATGATAGTAGAATGAAAATTGTAGATTTAACAAGAACTAAGTATCCATTTACTATTGTATTGGAGTATGAAGTAGAGTTCAACACAACTTTCTATACCCCAACTTTCGCCCCACAACATAGCGATCGGGTATCAACACAAAAGGCCAGTTTTACACTTAGTTTTCCTTCCTCTACACCCATTAGGTATTATTACGCTAATATTCCAGAGCCCGAAATTAAGGGCAACACAATAAAGTGGGAATTAAAAAATCTTTTGGCTCATAAAACAAAGGCTTATTCTCCAGAAAAATCTACTTATTTACCTATAGTTCGAACTTCCCCTCAAAACTTTGTTCTAGGTAAAAGTAGAGGTTCCTTAAACTCTTGGAACGAGTTTGGTAAATGGTACGATGAATTAGGGCAGGGAAGAGATAGGTTGAGTGAAAAGGATAAGGCAGAAGTAATTGAACTAACTAAAAATGCAACAAACGATTACGAAAAAGCAAAGCTAATCTATAGTCGGCTACAAGAAAAAACCAGATATGTAAGTGTGCAGCTAGGCATTGGTGGCTATCAAACAATGTCGGCAGAAAAAGTAGAAGACGTAGGTTGGGGAGATTGTAAGGGGCTAACCAACTACACAAAAGCCATGTTAAAAGCTGCAAATATTAATTCCTATCCTGCATTGGTAAATTCCGGAGGAAATGCGTCTCAAATCAATTCTAGCTTTACATCAAATCAGTTTAACCATGTTATTTTATGTGTTCCCATGGCAACAGATACGGTTTGGTTAGAGTGTACTTCTAGGGCTATGCCATTTAACTTTTTAGGAGATTTTACCGATGACCGACACGTTTTATTAGCAACAGAAGGGGGAGGAGAACTTATAAGAACGCCCTCTTATGATTTTGATGTAAGCAAACAAATGCGAACAATTGAAGTATGGATAGATAAGAACAACCTCGGCAAAGCTACAGTTAAAACCGAATATACAGGTCTTCAGTTTGATGAGGTACTTGGCTATGTAGATGAGTCGGCTGAAAAGCTAAAAAAAGCTTGGTATCATAAAATCGACATTCCAAATTACAGTATTGATAAAATAAGTTTTGATTATACTAAGAACGATATAAAAGCCACTCAACATCTTGAACTTTCGCTTAGAGATTACGCTACCAAAAGTGGTGAGCGATACTTTTTAAAACCAAATTTGATGAATAGGTACACGAGTTATCCAAAAAAATCGAAGAACCGAACAGAAGAGGTTGTAACTAGCTATGCCTATACAGATGTGGATTCTGTTGTGTATCATTTACCAGAAGAATATTATTTTGAATTTCTACCCAAAAACATTGAAATAGAAACTGAATTTGGTAAATATAAAGCAACGTTTGAAGCAAGTGAGAAAGGATTTACATATATTCGAAAAATTGAAAGGTATAAGGGAACGTATCCAAAGGAATCCTATAATGACCTAGTTGATTTTTTAAAGAGAATAAAGAAAGCTGATAACCTAAAGGTAGTATTAAACGCCTCTACGTAAGAATTATATTACTTCAACAAATCCCCAATATCCTCTTTGTTTAAGTTTTTTACAAAGCTATTATCTGTAGTAATAAGGTCTTTGGCAAGCTTTAGTTTGCGGCTTTGTAATTCAAGAATTTTTTCTTCTACCGTATTTTTGGTAATAAACTTATAGGTAAACACTTTCTTTTTCTGTCCAATCCGGTGTGCTCTGTCAATGGCTTGAGCTTCAACTGCAGGATTCCACCAAGGGTCTAATAAAAACACATAGTCGGCTTCGGTTAGGTTTAACCCAAGGCCACCGGCTTTCATCGAAATTAAGAATATTTTAACCTCATCGTCTTCTTGAAAACGATCCACTTCAGCTTGCCGATTTTTAGTGCTTCCATCTAAGTAACAGTAGTCAAATCCTCTAGCTTCTATAAGCTCTTTTACAATGGTAAGGTGTTTTACAAACTGACTGAAAATTAGAATTTTATGACCTTCAGAAAGGGTGTTGGTTAACATATGCATCATGTCATCCAATTTACCTGAGTCTCCCACATACTCAGGGTCAGCCATTTTAGGATGATTGGCAATAAGCCGTAGTTTAGTAAGCCCCTGCAATAGCATCATGTGCGATTTACCCATTCCATGCTGGTCAATATGGGAAAGAATCTCATTTCGATACATGTTTTTTGTCTCTTCATACATTTCTGCTTGCAAAGTGGTCATTGTAGAGTAATGAATATTCTCCACTTTCTCAGGTAAATCTTTGGCCACTTGAGACTTATGCCTTCGCATAATAAAAGGCTTAATTAGGCTATATAACTTACTCGATTTGCCTTCGTTATTTTGTTTTTCTATAGGTATTTGAAATTGCTTCCTAAAAAAACTTTGATGCCCCAATAGCCCAGGGTTAATAAAACTCATCTGCGACCAGAGATCCATCGTGCTGTTTTCAATGGGTGTACCTGTAAGAATAAGCCTGTATTTAGAGTGCAACTCACGTACAGCTTTCGAAATATTAGAAGTTGGATTCTTTATAGCTTGAGATTCATCTAAAATAATATAATGAAACTTATACTTGGTAAGGATATCAAGGTCTCGCCTAATGATACCGTAAGAGGTTATCACTAAATCATATCCCTTAAATTGCCCAATATCTTTGGTTCTGTTTACTCCAGTATAATTAAACACTCGTAGGTTAGGTGTAAATTTTTTAGCTTCTTTTTGCCAATTATATACAAGCGAAGTTGGCATAACTAATAGAGAAGCTACCTCTGCCCCTCCTTCCTTTTGAGATTGCAACAGTGCCAAGGTTTGCACCGTTTTACCCAAACCCATGTCATCTGCTAAACAGCCTCCTAAATTATACTGATTTAAAAACTGCAACCAATCATACCCTGCTTTTTGGTAAGGTCTAAGTTTCCCCTTAAATTTTTCGGGCATTGGGTGGTCATCAATTTTATCAAAATTCCGTAATTGATGAAGTTTTTTATCTATTACAACTTTAGAGTTCTCAGCATTTTCGAGCTCATGCACCAGTGCTAAATGATGCTTTTTAAGAATAGGCCTTTCATCATCACTTTCCTCCGAAAAATAGAACAGTTCTGAATAATCTAGGAGCCAGCTAGCAGGTATAACAGCTATTTCACCATTCGGTAATTTAATTTCATTCTTTCCTTTTAATACAAGTTTCCGAAGTTCCTGAAATGGTATTTCATAGGTGCCAAAAAGAATTACAGCCTTAATATCAAACCAATCAATATTTTCGTTTATATCAATTTTAATACTGGCATCACCTACAAAATATTTACGATCGCCAGACTGCTCTTGTACAAACTCTATATTATGCTCGATAAGCTTAAGCCTGTTGTTTTGTATCCAATCAAACGCTTTACCTGCAGAGAGCACACCTTTACCGGTGCTTAAGTCTAGTTCAAGTCCCTTTAAAAAGCTGATTATTCCCAATTCCACTTTTAGGTTGCGCACAACTCTTGTAAAAACATAGGAGTCTTCTGTTTTATCAACATTAACAACCACGTCTTTTGATTCCGTTGGCTTGCTGATTAACCCTTCATAATTAAATGACAAATTAAATACAAATCTTTGAATGTCTGCCACCGTTTCAGTATCACCATTGTTTAGAGCAAAGTTATGCTGCAGCTGAGCCAACGGAGAAAAAGTTAATATAGCCTTAGGCTCTAAGTGCCTTGTGTAAATCTCAAACCCTTTGGCATATACATCAAAATTTGCTACTAGTGGAGCAATAAATTTTCGATAGTAGGTATCCTCTACCTTTTGCGGAATAAGGATAAATTTCTTGTTTAAGAACGGTTTAAGTTTTGCTCCATCTATATTTTTTTCAAACGAATATATTCGACCATCAACAACCAGCCAAGCGGGCTCATCACTTAAAATATAACCTCCTTTATATTGAAACTCAATTTTATAATTCTTGTATTTAATGGTTGGGAAATAATGCGTATTATCTTCGTTTCTTCTAAAATGAAAAAGCACTGAGGCCTTTTCGGGCATTACTTCTAACTTTTTCCAAGTTGGCTCCCCGTCATTTCCCATTTCGAACACAAACTTGCCGAGCAATAGAGGGAGAATTTTGGCACGTATATTTTTAAGGTGGATATCTATTTGCTGCTGTAAAGCTTTGTTTCCTTTTTCCTCATCAAATACTTTTGGAAAAAATTCACTAGGCTTAGTAACTACCGATGCATATTTTTTAACAATCGCTTCTTGCTGCATACCGTCCATAAGCTTAATTAGCTCAAAATCAATCTCATCTAAACCTGATGAAAATTCGTTGGCATTTAAAGAAGAAATATTTTGATGTTGAAGCGTTAGCTGCCCTTTATCATCCACTTTTACCACAAAAGACTCGAACAAAAAGCCTAAATACTCATGTTTAAAAATGGAGTAAATTATTTGAAACTTGTCTTGGGCGGAAATATTCATTTTTTAATTTAGGACAATCCACAAAGTAATACATAATGGGTATCCTAGGCAAGAAAACAGGCTATGATTTATATCAGTTTAGTTGCAGAATAAATTTACATTGAGTATATTTAATGTACGGTTCAATTAATACAATTGAGCCCCAAAAAGGTGGCTAATTGGACTCCAATGTATCGGAGCCACACCAACCCAAAGGCGAGCGACACTCGCCTTTGGTGGTTTATAAAGGTTTGTGATTTACATTGGGTGGTTCATGTGCATTTCGCCAGCTCCATTAATGTGAGGGCTAACATAAGGGATGCCGAGGTTGAGCCCTCTTAGGATTAAAAGAATAGCTACTATTGCCAAGAAATAGGGAACTAGTTTATTAAGATTAGTGCGTAAAGACGGAGTTATAAAACCTGAAAATACTCCTAGACCAAACATTAAAGGAATAGTACCTAAACCAAAGAAGAGCATGAAATTAGCTCCTCCTGCCAAAGAGCCCATTGAAAGTGCTGTAAATAAAGCCGCATAAACCAAGCCACAAGGTAATACACCATTGAGGGTGCCAATAAATAATGGTGCGAAGAAAGACTTGCTTTTAAATAATGGGCTAAGTTTTATTTTTACAGCTATATAAACTTTGTTCAATATTCCATTTGTGGGTAAATCAAAGTGCTTATACTTTGTAAAAAGTATTGTAATAAGCATAACTACTCCTACCGCAACCGAAAGTGATTGTTGCAAACCAGCAAAGGCTACCCCTTGGCCAATAAGGCCAACAGCTAACCCAAGCAGTACATAAGTAATTGTTCTGCCAATATTATATAAAAGCTTGTATTGAACTCCTTTGCCTGGCAATGCCAATACAATAGGGGCACACATACCCATGCAATGAAAGCTTCCTAAAAAGCCCATTAAAAATGCACTCCACAACATAATTGTTAATTTTTATAAAGATCAAACTCTTGATAGTACTCTTTGTCACCTTCGCTCCAAAGCAACTTGGCTATCCACTTGCCTTCTATTTGAGTTGAGAAATCTATTTGTTGAGTGCCATTGGCTCCTAACGAAATAGGGAGACGCCTATCCTTGCTTCCATCGGAAGGCCTAAAAAATAAAATATTACCTTTAGGGCTTAATTCCATAGGAAAAACCACTTCTATGTAATTCCCCTTTAATTCAACCAATGGTTTAACTTCTAAACTTTCTGTGTTTTTAATACGGGTTATTTGATCCTCATAGGCAATTTCTTGTTGGTAGTAATCTTCAGAAATAATATTAACATCTTGCGTAAACGCAAAAGCTACAACCGATAAAATGGCAATAACAAATAGTGTATAAAATAATGCTATGCTTTTTCCCCAATTCATTTACTTTAAATTAAAAGGCCCTAAAAAGTTAGTCTTTGTTGTATGAACAAGTTCACCGTCTTTAAAAACATCTATAATAATAGGTGTTTTAGCATCGTGTAAATCTGCTCTTGGAATAACAACAAAGAACACTGCCTCAAAAGTACTATTGGAGTTTAACTTAATTTCACTTTTGCCCACTTGTTTAATCGTAGCCGATGGAAAATCGCGTATGTTAACTTCCAATTCAACTGGTTCAAAACTCTTATTGATAAACAAAATATTTATAAGGTTTTGTATATCACCTGTTTCAGTTTTTTGATAAAGTTGACCTGGCACACGCAGTGCGGTCGCATCAATATCCGAACGATTAGTTAGTAAAGTGGTTAACGCTATTATTAACACTCCAAGTACCACAGTGTAGCCAATAACCCTTGTAGTGAAAATTTTCTTTGTGCCTTCAATAATATTATTATACGAGGCTAATCTGATAAGACCAGTTGGCTTATCAATTTTAAGCATTACCTCATCGCACACATCCATACAAGCGGTACAATTTACACACTCTAACTGCGAGCCATTTCTAATATCAATTCCTGTGGGGCATACATGCACACATAACTTGCAGTCGATACAATCCCCCTTTTCATCCTGAAACTCACCTTTTTTAATTTTCCCTCTTGGCTCTCCACGATTAAAGTCATAACTCACAGCCATAGAGTCCTTGTTCATTAGCACACCTTGTAACCTCCCATAAGGACAAACTGCAATGCAGGCTTGCTCTCTAAAATAAGCAAACACCCAAAAGAATACACCTGTGAAAAATATTGTTCCTAAAAATCCGCTCCAGTTTTCGAAAGGTGATTGTGTGACAATATCAATTACTCCTTCGATTCCAATTAAGTACGCCATTAATGTATGTGCTATCAATATAGAAATAGCCATAAAAATAGAGTACTTGCCCGTTCGCTTTACCAGTTTGGATGCTGTCCATGGTGCATCGGCCAATTTGCGCTGTTGTTTTGCATCGCCATCGATCCAATATTCTATTTTACGAAAGACAAGCTCCATAAAAATGGTTTGAGGGCAAGCCCAACCGCACCACACACGGCCAAAAACAACTGTGAACAGAATAATAAAAACAACTAATGTAATAGTGGCCAAACCAAACAGGTAGAAATCTTGTGGCCAAAAAGGAATACCAAAAAGCACAAATTTGCGCTCAAAAAAATTAAATAGCAGAAGAGGTTGCCCTCCAATTTTAATAAAAGGGCCACTAAAAAGTAGCCCTAATAATAAGGTTGCAACAATGCCTCGCTTGGTGTAAAATTTTCCTTTTGGTTTTTTGGGATATACCCAAAGTCTCTTCCCCTCCTTATCAACAGTTCCTATACTATCTCGAAACTGTTCATCATACTCATAAAAATCTTCCACCTGGCATTTTATTTAAAAAATTATTCGTACAAGTCGCCTTCTGGTTCTTTAGGGTTAGCAGGCGTTGTGCCTTGTAATGATATTATATAATTTGTTACAGCTTCAATTTGGGCATTGTTAAGCGATGCACTCCAAGCCACCATAGCAGTGCCTGCAACTCCATCTGTTATAGTTTTAATAATTCCCTCTTTGCTTCCGTTTGAGTCTTTCCAGTATTTATCTGTTAAATTCGGCCCCAAACCTACAACTCCACCTCCATCTACTGTGTGACATGCAGCACATGTTGATTCAAATATTTTTTTTCCTTCATCAAGGTCTGCTGCCGCAATAGGTTCATCAGTGCTGGCTTCTGCTTCTGTTGCAGAATCTGCACCAGTTGTAGTCTCTGGTTCTACCCCTTCTTCGTATTTAGTTCCTTGAGCTTCTTTTGCTCCTGGAGGGTTAGATCCTGCTAAAGATAAAATATAGGTAGATACGTCTCTAATATCTGTTGGAGACAATTGTGATTTCCAAGAAATCATTCCTTTATCAGGCACACCATCGGAAATTGTGCTAAATACATTCTTTATACCTCCACCGTGTAGCCAATATTCATCTGTAAGGTTTGGCCCAATGGTGTTGCCTTCTCCAAGGGTTCCATGACAAGCCACACAATTTCTACCGAAGGTTTTCTTTCCAGCTTCAATCATTGCTGCATCAGCTGTATATTCTAATTTAGATTCATCAAACCCTCCAGCTTCCGCATTTGCCTCTTGACTCGCTTTCTTTTCTGCATTAGCTTCTGCCATTGCAATTTCGTATTCTTCCTCTTGCAGTGGGAACCAACCTGTAAAGTGGTGACCAATTAAGTACACCACACCCCAAATAATGGTAATGTAAAACAACCATTTCCACCATGGTGGCAAGTGGTTGTCCAGCTCTCGGATACCATCATAATTATGATCCATCATAATATCAGCTTCCTTGTCTTCAGGAGCTCTATTATTGGCAATTTCTAAGAATCGAGACCATAAACTATCGTCATCTCTACTACCTTCAGGCTGATCTTTCTCCAGTTTATTTATAACTTTAAGTGCATATATTGCTACCAATAAAACTAATACGGCAACTATAGCAACAAGGCCAACTACAAACAACATTACGCCTGAGTTATCCCCTTCTGCTTGTGCATTACTGCCTAACGATGTAAGTATTAACACCAAAGTAATTGCCCAATACGCATTTTTTCGAGCAAATTTGAATGGGTTGTGAATTTTCATTTGTCTATTTTTTTTCTTGTGAATCTTGATCTGCTACCAAATTATCGTTAAGTGGCATATCTTCCATTTTTTTTATAAAACCTTTATCTACTTTAAATACCCAATAAAGAAGAACCATAAAAAAAACGAAAAATATAACCAATGAGATTATTGGCCCAACGGCTATATTTTCCGCTCCTTCAAAATAATGCTTAAACATTTTATTTTTCTCCGTTTATGTCTGTACCTAATCGTTGCAAGTAAGCAATCAATGCTATGATTTCCTTATCTGCACTTGTTTCAATATCTCCAGAGTTAAGGTCATCTGCAATTTCTTTGGCTTGCTTATTCAAATCCTCAACTGCTTTATCGGCATACCCTTCAGGGTAAGGAACTCCCAAGGTTTGCATTGCTTCGATCTTAGCAGGAGTATTGCTAATGTCCAAGGTATTTTCATGTAACCATAAATAACGTGGCATAATAGATCCTGGTGAAGTAATTCTAGGGTCGTACATATGTGTATAGTGCCAAGAGTTTGGTTTCGCATTTTTGTTACCTAAACCTTCTCTATGTAAATCTGGCCCAGTTCTACGGCTACCCCATAAGAAAGGATGGTCATATACAAATTCACCAGCCTTTGAGTATTCACCATAACGCTCAGTTTCGTTTCTAAAAGGCCTTACCATTTGAGAGTGACAACTTACACAACCTTCTCTAATGTAGAGATCTCTACCTTCTAGTTCAAGAGGAGTGTAAGGTTTAACACTGGCAATAGTAGGTATATTCGATTTAACCATATAGGTAGGAATAATCTCTAAAGCTCCTCCAATTAAAATAGCAACTAAAGCTAAAATTGTAAACTGAATTGGTTTTCTTTCTAACGCTGAGTGGAAAGTTCCACCTGTAATATTAACCTTTTCAAGCGCTGGAGCTTCGGCTTCTTCATTTGCAATAAAAGATCCTTGTTTGGCAGTTTTCATTAAGTTAACCACCATAATAATTACGCCTGTAAAGTATAATGAGCCTCCTAATAAACGAAGCATATAGAAAGGTAAAATTTTAGTAACCGTTTCTAAGAAGTTAGCATATTGTAAAAACCCGTCAGGAGTAAATTGTTTCCACATTAAACTCTGCACAACGCCACCCCAGTATAAAGGCAATGCATATACTAAAATACCTAAGGTGCCAATCCAAAAATGAAGGTTTGCTGCTTTTGCAGAGTGTAATTTAGTCCCCCACATTTTAGGAACTAACCAGTAGATCATACCAAATATCATAAATCCATTCCAGCCTAATCCACCAATATGCACGTGTGCAATAATCCAATCTGTAAAGTGTGTAATGGCGTTAAAATTCTTTAATGAAAGCATGGGGCCTTCAAATGTTGACATACCGTAAGCGGTAATCGCTACCACAAAAAATTTCAACACTGCATCTTCACGAACTCTATCCCAGGCTCCTCTCAATGTCATTAACCCATTAAGCATACCACCCCAGGAAGGAGCAATTAGCATAAGCGAGAACACCGTACCTAAGGTTTGTGCCCAGTTAGGTAATGAGGTGTAAAGAAGGTGATGAGGGCCTGCCCATATATATAAGAAAATAAGTGACCAGAAGTGAATAATGGAAAGTTTATAGGAGAATACAGGTCTATTTGCTGCTTTGGGTAGGTAATAATACATAATACCCAAAAATGGCGTAGTTAGGAAAAATGCCACCGCATTATGGCCATACCACCATTGCACTAATGCATCTTGAACACCTGCATATACAGAGTAACTTTTGAACAACATCACAGGCAACTCCATAGAGTTAACGATATGAAGCACTGCCACTGTAACAAACGTGGCTATGTAAAACCATATGGCCACATACATATGTCGTTCTCTACGTTTAATGATGGTACCAATCATATTAATGCCAAAAACGACCCAAATAAGAGTAATGGCAATATCAATTGGCCATTCTAATTCCGCATATTCTTTAGAAGTTGTGTACCCAAGAGGCAGTGTGATTGCTGCTGCTGTAATTATTAATTGCCAACCCCAAAAATGAATCCAGCTTAGCATATCATTAAACATTCTGGCTTTTAACAACCTTTGTAAGGAATAATAAACCCCAGCAAACATGGCATTACCAACAAAAGCAAAAATTATTGCATTTGTATGTAGTGGCCTAAGCCTACCAAACGTTAAAAATGAAATGTTAAAATTGGCTGCTGGATAAAATATTTGTGTGGCAATTGTTAGGCCAACTAGCATGCCAACTATTCCAAAAACTACCGTTGCTATGATAAAATATTTTACAATTTTATTGTCATAACTAAACTTTTCAATACTCATAAGTTTATTTTATAGATTAGTGTCTTAAGTTCAAAGGGCAAAAATAAATTTTATAATATTGTCAAAAACTGACTTATGTCATACTTCTTGGAATATTATAAATTTAATAACCTCCTCTCAGAGTTTGCCGTTTCATAATTCAATGCTTGAAATTATTAATTTTTAATTTGAATTCTTAACTTTTTGGTAATTATTAATTGTATGAATAAAAAAATCTTTTGGAATCTGTTCTTGCTGCTTTTAATGAGCCCCTATGCAAGTGTAAGCGCTAACTTTACTCCAAAAGATACCACTACTACCATTAAACTTGGGTTTGTGCTACCTGAAGGAACACATAAATTGAGTGTACCTTTTGAATTTAATAATAACTTAATTGTAATTAAAGTGCTACTCAATAATGCGATTCCTCTTAAGTTTATTCTAGATACAGGTGTACGAACCACCGTGCTTACTGAAAAAACATTTACTGACCTTCTCAACCTTACCTACACTCGTAAAATTACAATTCCTGGTGTGGGTGGAGAAAAATTAATAGATGCTTATGTAACCAATAATGTTACTTTAGAAATAAGCGGCATGGTGGGTAGAGGCCATGCCCTCATTGTATTAGAAGAAGATTTATTGCAGCTTAAAAATTATTTGGGCACAAGTGTGCATGGCATTCTGGGCTATGAGCTATTCAGCCGTTTTATTGTAGAAATTAATTACTCTAAGAAAACAGTTACATTTTATGACCCAAACTATGCTAAAAAACGAACTCGGTTTAAATCGTATGATTTAGAAATCGTGGATACAAAACCCTACATTAATGCCCATTTTAGTTTAAGTGATTCAGTAGTTCATAAAGGTAGGTTTATGATTGATACTGGTGCCAGCCACTCTTTTTTATTGGACAAAAACAGTGACTCAAGTTTATACATTCCACAGCCTAGTCTCTACAGTCACTTAGGCCGTGGGCTTGGAGGAGAATTATTTGGTTATATCTCAAGGATTAATAGCGTTAGCTTAGCTCCTTTTAAGTTTGATGAAGTAATAGCCACTTTTCCAGATTCTTCTAGTTACGAGTTAAGCGTATCTGCAGGTGTAAGGAATGGCACTATCGGAGGTGGTTTATTATCAAGGTTTGTAGTAGTATTTGACTATATACACGAAAAATTATACTTAAGAAAAGGTAGATCTTATCATAAACCCTTTGAGTATAATTTAAGTGGGCTAGTAGTAAAAGCTACTGGAATGAGACTTGATAGGTATAAAATAGTAGAGGTGAGAGAAGGAAGCGCTGCCGAAAAATCAGGCGTGCTTGCAGGCGATCAAATATTGATTATAAATGGACAATATGCCAACAACATGACACTAAACCAAGTGCTAGGAATAATAAATGTAAGGGCAAATAAGAGCATTCGTATGGTAGTTATGCGAAACGGGGTAAGAACCAAGCTTCATTTTAAGCTTGAGCGTCAAGTTTAACGTCTTACTCGTTTTTATAAATAAATACCTTGGCTTCACCATTTTGAATATACCCACGATACATACCTGGCGTATTAAACTCCATAGCAACATTTCCAGCTCTATCTAAACAAACAACACCTCCTGTACCTCCTTTTTTAACTAGTTTTTTTTGAATTACCTCCTTAGCCGATTCTTCTACCGAAATATTCAAATACTTCATGCGAGCAGCTATATCATAAGCCACCGCATTACGAATAAAATACTCTCCATGACCTGTAGCCGAAACGCCACAACTAATGTTCTCAGCAAAAGTTCCTGCTCCAATAATTGGTGAATCTCCAATTCTACCATATCGCTTATTGGTCATTCCTCCTGTTGAGGTTCCTGCTGCAATATTTCCATCTTTATCTAAAGCTACCGCTCCTACAGTTCCATATTTCCAATCTTGGTATTGTAATAAGTCACTGGTTTTCTCTGCTTCCTTTTCAAGTGCCTTCTCTAGCGCTTTCTTTCTGCGTTCTGTTCCAAAATAAGAGTTCTCTACCATCTCTAACCCTTGCTCTTTTGCAAATGCCTCTGCACCAGGGCCAGCCATCATTACATGTGGCGAATTAATCATAACTTCGAGTGCTGCCCTGATTGGGCTTTTAATGGTGGTTACACCTGCAACCGCACCCGCCTTACCAGTGTTACCATCCATTACTGAAGCATCTAACTCATTTCTACCTTCGTGAGTATAAACAGCTCCAATACCTGAGTTAAAAAGTGGAGATTGCTCCATTACTTGAATGGTTGCAACCACTGCGTTCATGCTTGTCCCTCCATCTTCTAAAATTTTATAGCCCGTTTGTAAGGCTTCCTCTATTTTTTTTCGATACGCCTGTTCCTTCTCATCGGTCATGTTTTCTTTTAAAATGGTACCTGCTCCACCATGTATTACTAATGTGATAGGGCCGATTTTATTTAATTTTTCTGTTTTATTCTCAACTATTTGTTCCGCTTTTTCGTCTTTTGTACAAGAGGTAAATAGAATAGAAACAATTAAAATGGGAACAATTCTTAGATATGCTTTCATAATAGAGGCAGATAAATTTTTAGACTAGTAAATAAACAAAAAAAATAGGTTACTTTGATATATGGCTTGAAGTGATTTTCTTCGCATAATTATTAGTCATTGGGAAACGCTAGTTTTGTGCTAGCCAGTTTTTATAATTTAAATTCACGATTATGAGTAACAATGTAGCAAAAAACAGATATTCGGATGCTGAACTAAAGGAATTTGAAGATTTAATCAAATCAAAAATTGAAGCAGCTGAAAACGAGTTAAAAATTCTTAAAAATTCATTAAGTAAAAGTGGAGATTCGGGAACTGATGCTACTTCTGCTACTTCTAAAGTGTTAGAAGATGGCGCAGATACTGCAGAGAAGGAGAATATGAATCAATTGGCTGCTCGCCAACAAAAATTTCTTAACAATCTCGAAAATGCACTAATTCGAATTAAAAACGGCACTTATGGTATTTGTAGAGAAACTGGGAAGTTAATTTCTAAAGATAGATTGAGAGCGGTACCTCATACTACACTTTCGATTGATGCTAAGCTAAACGAAAAGAAATAATTGGATTTCCTTCAAAATCATATTGAGGCACTCATCTTCTGTGCGCCAACCCCTTTGAAGGAATCTGAAATAAGAAATTGCTTAACCGAAATGTTTGAGGCAGAGGTGCCTGCTAAAGATATTGCCAATGCAATTAATGGTATTGAAGAAAAGTTTAAACAAGAACAATTTTCATTTGAACTTATCAGGTCTGGAGGTGGTTATCAATTTTTAACCAAACCTGCCTACCAAGCCAGTATTGGTATTTTACTCAAGCAACAATCTAAACGAAGACTATCAACCTCTGCCTTAGAAACCCTATCTATTATTGCCTATAAACAGCCAGTTACTCGGCTAGATATGGAGCAAATACGAGGTGTAAACTGCGATTACTCGGTAAATCGTTTATTAGATAAAGGCCTTATCGAAATAAAAGGAAAAGCTGAAACTGTGGGTCGGCCTATTCTTTATGGCACCTCAAACCAGTTTATGGACTATTTCGGTATTAATGAAATTTCGGAGTTGCCAACCCCCAAAGATTTTGCTCAAAGCGAGAATGAGATAGGCGAAAAAAAAGAATGAAAGTTTGAAGAAAAAAACTTCATTCTTCTAACTTCTAGCTTCTAGCTTCAGCCTTCTATATCTTTGCAGCATGTCAAAAGCACCCAACACTCCCAAAGAAGAGCCGAAAGCCAGCCTGTCCGGCAGGCAGGGAACTCGTCTTAATAAATACATTGCCAATGCAGGTGTTTGTTCTAGGCGTGAAGCCGATAACCTGATTGCCGATGGCAAAATTAAGGTAAATGGCAATCTAGTTACAGAAATGGGACATAAGGTGTTCCCAAGTGATAAGGTGGTTTATAATGGCAAGCAGTTACAAGGCGAAAAATTGGTTTATGTACTGCTCAATAAACCCAGAGATTTTATCACTACTACCAGTGATCCGCAAGGAAGGCGAACTGTAATGGATTTGGTTAAAACGGCAGGTGACGAGCGTATTTTTCCTGTAGGTAGGCTAGATAGGAACACCACAGGTTTGCTATTACTTACCAACGATGGTGATTTAACTAAGATTTTAAGCCATCCTTCGCATAACGTAAAAAAAATTTACAAGGCCACACTGGATAAACCTCTTACAAAAACTGATTTTGAGGCAATTAAAGCTGGATTTACGCTTGAAGATGGCCCAGTAGTATTAGATGACATTGCCTATACTTCGGCTTCAGGTTTTGAACTAGGAGTAGAATTACACCTTGGTAGAAACAGAATAGTTCGAAGAATTTTTGAGCATTTTGAGTATGAAGTAAAGCACCTTGACCGAGTAGTTTTTGCTGGGCTTACTAAAAAGGATTTGCCTAGAGGCAAGTGGAGATTCCTTTCTCCCAAAGAAATTGGTATCCTTAAAAAAAGGAAATAACCTATTTTTATTCGCAGGGCGAAAGCCTATTTACCTTATACACCATTGGGTCGGGAAAAAACCATTTAATACTCAAATGGTTCAACCTCGAAGTAGTTTAGTGAACACAAAATTGTACGGTTTCGAACAAGTTCAAATCGTTTTATGCCATTTTAGAGCGTTGAGGGCGTTGGCATGTTCTTTGTTGAATTAGGTTTTCCGTTTCATCTGAAAATCCTAGCTTAAAATTATGCAGCATGCTTATACCCTAATTTTTATTGCCGTTTTAACAGTATCGTGTAAACAGCAGGCAAATAAAAACGAGGACAATAATAGCCCTGCCTCCAACCTAATTAAACCCTATACGCCTTCTGATAAAATTTTATTTGATGAAATAGTGGCAATGGATCAGGAGTTTTTCAATGCCTATAATAATTGTGATTTAGAAAAGCAAGCCTCCATCTATTCAGATGACATTGAGTTTTTTCACGATCAAGGAGGGTTAATGACTTCGAAAGAGGAAATTCTTGCGGGCACAAAAAAGTTTATTTGCGACAAAGTAACCAGAACACTGGTAGAAGGAAGCATGGAAGTATACCCTATTAATGGCTACGGTGCGGTTGAAATAGGATATCATACCTTTTGTAATAATCGAGAGCCAGATGCCCCTTCACACCCCAGCAAATTTATTATTATGTGGAAAAAAGAAAATAATACATGGCAAATTACCAAGGTAATTAGTTTGCACTAACTCAAAATTTGAATTAAAACAAGATGAATAAAACACTACTCCTTTTGATTGTATCCTTATTAATTCTGAATTCGTGTACCGAGGAACCTCCCTTAACATTGAATGAAGGAGAATTTGTAAACGAAGTACATAAAAACAACACAGGCAAGATTCTTTTTATGAACGACTGGATACCAATCGATAGTTTTTCTGAAAAGGATTTTAAAGATCACTTAATACTTTCAAATACTTCCGATTTTGCATTTAGAATGTTTTTAGGCAAAACATTAACCTATTACCTCCATCAATTAGAGCCAGATTTGCCCGTTAGAGAGTTATGTGATAAGGGAAATTTTCAATTAACTTTTTTTGTTGATAATACCGAAATTTATAAATACAACCTTCAAACAGGAGCGGGATCCTGCGACTATAAAAATTCGGCTACAGCCTATGGTATTCCTTTGGCAAATAAAAATAACCCCGACCATTGGGGTCGTTTTTTATGGGCAAAATTTATGAAAAAAGAAGGTGGTCAAGAAGCGCTTTCGGGTAATAGTCATCTACTAAAAATTGAAGTTCGCCCTTATATTGAGGTTGATAAATTAAAAGTGGGAGACATAATTGCACAAGGAGAGGTAACATTATCCACCATTGAAAAAGAAGTAAATGAGTCCCAAATAGCAATCCAACAAATACAACCAACAGATAAATGGGAGTTATCACATGCGGTTTATGATACCACTATCATTAGAAAACTAAATAAAAAGATAGCTCAAAGCTATTTTAAGGATATCACCAGTGTTGTTATAATAAAAGAGGGCAAACTAGTCCTTGAAGAGTATTTTAACGGAGCAGACAGAAACACTTTGCACGATACTCGTTCAGTTGGTAAAACTTTGGCTTCTACTATGATAGGAATTGCCATTGGAGAGGGCTTCCTAAAAGATGAAGACCAAACCTTAGTTGATTTTTATGATTTAAATACGTACGAAAACTATTCCACAAAAAAAGAAAAAGTATCAATAAAGAATTTGTTAACAATGAGCTCTGGCTTTGAAGGCTCAGACAAGAACCCAGATTCACCAGGCAATGAAGAAAATATGTACCCAACTTCTGATTGGGTAAAATTCGGATTAGACCTACCCATGGATAAAAGCAAAACAATAGGTAAAGATTGGGATTATTTTACCGCTGGGGCTGTTATTTTAGGTGACATTATAAACAAATCTGTTCCAAATGGGTTAGAGAAATATGCAGATGCTAAGCTCTTTAAACCCTTAGGTATTACCAATTATAAATGGCAATACACACCCAGTAATGTGCCAAATACGGCTGGTGGATTTCAGATGAATAGTTTAGACAATGCACGCTATGGGCAATTATACCTTAACAATGGCGTTTATAATGAGCAACAGCTAGTTCCTGCCTCTTGGATAAAATCAAGCCTCACAAAGCAACTAGAAATTCCAGAAATTGATAACGAATTTTACGGATACCTACTTTGGAATAAGACGTATAATGTAAAAGACACCCCATACGAAACCTTTTACGCAAGTGGAAATGGAGGGAACAAAATAATGATTTTTAACGATTTGGATGTTGTGATAATTATAACTGCAACAGCCTATGGGCAGCCGTATATGCACCATCAAGCAGATGAAATTATTGAACAATACCTGCTCCCGGCAATTTTAGGAAAATAAACTATGCATACACTCAAACAATTCTTTTGGTATTGCTCGGGCAGTAACACTCAGCTCCTCGAAAAATGCCCCACAGATACCAGCAAATATGTTGGCATTGGAGCCAGCATTTTCTTTACTGGTTTATTTGCTATGATTGCCTCTGGTTATGCCATTTATACATTTACAGATAGCTATTTTGCTTCTGTCCTTATTGGAATTGTTTGGGGCTTAATGATCTTTAACTTAGATAGGTTTATTGTTTCGAGTATGCGAAAAACGGGCAATAAGCGAAATGAGTTTTTTATGGCCTTGCCAAGAATCATATTAGCTGTTCTTATTTCGGTAGTTATTGCCAAGCCTTTGGAGCTTAAAATTTTTGAAAAGGAAATTGAAACCGAGCTCGTTGTAATTAATGAGGAGCTTAAAGATGAGCAAATAAAAAAGCTCAAAACCTCAACTGCTTTAGAAATCAAAGCCATCCAACAAGAAATACAGAGGCTAGATTCTTCGATAAATCAAAAGGAAGTAAATCGTGATAAGTTAAGAGAAATTGCTAGGCAAGAAGCCGATGGCACAGGAGGCTCCATGAAACGACACCCTTATTGCTACTAATTTGGCTCATATCGATTCCTTGCAAGCTAAACTAGCCACAGAAATTATGGCATTGGAAGAACCCAATTATACGGGTTTGGCTGCTCGCCTCTTAGCCCTCGACCGAATAAGTGCTAAGAGTAGTGCCATTTGGTTAGCCAATTGGTTTATAATTTTATTATTTATTGCCATTGAAACAGCTCCTGTGTTTGTAAAGCTAATTTCTTACAAAGGCCCTTACGACCATTTATTAGCTCAAGAAGAGCATAAATACGAAACCAAATGGTTAGAATTTATAGCCAAAGCGAATAAGCAAACGCGTAAAAAAGCACAAATGGCCGATGAAGAGGAAGAAGAATATGTAAATGAGCAGCTAATTACAAGGCTGAATGAATAGTAAAAGTTCTTTTTCCTCTCTGTGTTTTCTTAGTGTAACTTTGTGTAATAACTATTCCACAGAAACTCACAAAGTAGCACAAAGCTTCTCAAAGTATAATAACCGAGAAACTTTTAACCAAACTACAAATTAATTTTATCAACCCTACGTTGGTGTCGGCCACCTTCAAATTCAGCCTCAAAAAAGCATTTATTTATAATCTCCTATTTTAATTAATATGGTTTAGCCACTTAATTTTAAGTGCTTACAAAGCTTTAAACTACAACATTCTTCTACTTCTTATGTATAATTAGGGTTAAACAAAAAAATAAAATCACCTGAAGATTTGTAGCCTCAAAGGCGTTGTTGGCAACTGATTAAAGCTGACAGCATTCCTTATCCCGAACTCAGTCCATTCATGGGCAAGCCCCTATTATCTATTGTGGTAACTAAAAAAAATCTAGTTATATGATAGGTTATAGGGGTAAATAATTTCAAAAAGCACAGGCTGATAAAATACGATGGGGTTTTCAGTATCCTCCTGTAAAAGTTCTTGTGTATTTATCCCGTTATCTCCCAAAATGTTCACTCGGGCATACAGGCGTTTATACTCCTCGTCAAAATCCTCCTTTCTATAACAAGTGATTGCATTTCAACATCTATCTTATCCACTAGGTCGAAATATAGTTTTTCTATTATCTCCTGCTTTATTTTATAATGGTAGTTTAAATTACCCTGACTAATCCCTAATGCTTGTGCAATTTTTTTGAGTGTTGTCTGCTGAACACCCTCTTTATTAAATAGCTCAAGTGCTTTTGCAATAATAACTTCTTTGGTGTTTTTCATTTTTTAGAACACTTGACCTAATTAATTTAGTATATTTGACCTAAATTTAGATTAAAAAAATGAAAATAACCATTATAGGAGCTGGAATAACTGGTTTATCAACAGCTTTAGCACTCATTAAACAAGGGCTCGATTGCGAAGTTTTTGAAGCGGCTCCTCAACTAAACGAAGTAGGTGCTGGTATTTGGATTCAGCCAAATGCCATGAAAGTGCTGGATTATTTAAGCATAGGGGATAAGGTGAGAAAGACTGGTTTCCAACTCAACCAAGTGGAGCTTGCAGACAAGAACCTTGTTTCATTTCGCAATACTGATTCTAAATTTGTAACCGATGAGTTAGGCAATAAAATCACTTCAATTCACAGGGCGCGGCTCCAAAAAGTATTATTCGAGGCACTCCCTAAAGGAACAGTAAAATTAAACAGCCCGTACATTTCTCATTCCTTAATAAATGATAAAATTAGAGTAGAATTTAAGGAAGGTTTTACAGAAACAGATGTGCTTTTAGGAGCAGACGGCCTTCACTCTAAGGTGAGAAAAAGTTTGTTCGAATCTAGCACGCACTATTCTGGACAAACCTGCTGGAGAGGTATTGCAAATATCAACCTACCTGTAGAGGTGGCTAATAATGGAAGAGAGTTGTGGGGTCAAGGTATTCGGTTTGGCTTTGCCAGTATTTCTACCAAAGAAGTGTATTGGTTTGCGGTTGCTAAGGCTCCTCAAAACGAAAAGGATATTCCCTTAGACCGTAAAAATACGCTCTTGAACACTTATGAAAATTTCGCACCATTAGTTAGGGAACTTATTGAGAATACACCAAATGAGAAAATCCTAAGAAACGATATTAGTGATTTAAAAAGGCTGTCAACTTGGTATAAAGAAAATGTTTGCCTTATTGGCGATGCTGCCCATGCCACTACACCCAATATGGGCCAAGGAGCTTGCCAAGGAATTGAAGATGCCTATTTTTTAAGTCATTATTTAGCGAAAAATGCTCCCAAAAAAGCATTTGAGCTTTTTGAGGCTAACCGTAGAAAAAAGGTAGATTATGTACTGATGTTACGCAAAAGTTAGAAATCCAACTCTAATTGCACCTCTTTTTTGATGTTATTAAGTTCATCAAAAGCAGCTTTAATCCCTTTTAAATACAATTTTGATTTTAAGGCATATTGATTAACT
>JAMOMJ010000332.1 GCA_027067135.1 Cyclobacteriaceae bacterium | reverse complement strand
CATTGGAGTTCGTTTTACGTGAAATAATACGTAATGTAGCTGAACATAGTAAAGCATCGCAGCTAGGGTTTTGTGCCCAATATTGGTCATATCGTAATCTAGTAGAATTAGCAATTCTTGACACTGGTATTGGATTTGCGGCTAGTTTGTCTGAAAATCCATATTTAGATAAAAATATGTCAGATAGAGATGCCCTCAATTATGCATTGCTTCCAGGGATATCTGGGAAAATGTATAAAGGTAAACTTAAAGATCCATACGATGTATGGGAAAATTCTGGATTCGGTCTATATATGGCAAGTGAAATATGTCGCAATGGAGGGTCTTTCTTTGTTTGTACCAACACTGCTGGAGCAATATTTAGAAAAACCTCAAAAGAGTATTTGCGGTTACGTCTTCCATGTACTGCTATTAGACTACGGTTAAACACTAATCTCATTGCTCCGACATCTGAGGCACTTCCTTTGTACCATAAAAAGGGACAAAGAGTAGCTCGAGAAATTAGAGGAGCAAATATTAGTGCTTCTACTGCCTCGACAATGTTAACAAGGGATTTTAAATAAGCGTAGTGAACGGCTAACACGGCGCTCCACCTAACCGCCAATCCTCTGCGCTACTATGCGGCAACTGGCCCTTGACGTTCTCTTCTTTAATTTCCTTGACATGGTTAACATCCGTGTTAACTTTTATTTATGCGAGAGATAATTTTTTATCGGATGAATTCCGGTAAATGCCCCGTTGAGGAGTTTTTAGATTCGTTATCTCCCAAAGAGGCACAGAAAGTTACTTGGGTTTTAAAGTTGATTGAAGAATTGCCAAGGGTTCCTTCTCATTATTTCAAAAAATTAGTCAACACTGAGGATATTTGGGAAGTTAGAGTCATATTTGGCAAAAATATTTTTAGGATTCTCGGCTTTTGGGATGGTCCAAAATTAGTTGTACTTACTCATGCATTTCAGAAGAAAACGCAGAAAACACCGAAACAGGCGATACAAATTGCTGAAGCCAGAAGAAGAGAGTATTTGCGAAGGAGGTCAGAGAAATGAGTGATCTTCAAAAATATATTGAGAAGCGAAAAGCTAGAGATCCAGAATTTGCAAGAAATTATGAATTTGGTTATCAGCAGTTCAAGATCGGAGCAATGTTAAAGTTGGCTCGCGAAGAGGCTGGTTTAACTCAAGAGGAGCTTGCGAAGAAGCTAAATACAAAGAAATCTGCAATTTCAAGGATTGAAAATCATGCTGAAGATATCAAGCTTTCCACACTGGAAAAGATTGCTAGAGCTTTAGGGAAAAAACTGCGTGTTGAGGTAGCATAATTTGTTGAAATATATAGAAAACAGCGAACAATACGCTCCACTCGACCGCCATTCCGCTAGCGCTCCATGCGGCAAGTTAGTTATGGTGATAATCTTTCAAAAGCAATTATGCTGTCAAAGTTTTTATTGCTATCTGTAACCTTTTAGGTTACGATAAATTTTATGATAAAGTCGTTTAAGCATAAAGGGTTGGAGAAATTTTTTTACACGGGTTCCCAAAATGGAATAATACCTGCACATGCTAAAAAGTTGGGAAAACTTTTAGACAGACTAAATGCTGCTACCGAACTTAGAGATCTGAATTTCCCTGGTTCCAATTTCCATGCGCTAACTGGCAATTACA
>JAMOMJ010000331.1 GCA_027067135.1 Cyclobacteriaceae bacterium | reverse complement strand
CATCAGAGGCGGCACCCTGCCCGTTAACTGCTTTGGTAATCAAGGCAAACCGATTAATATTTTCCAGCCATATCACCCGGTTATAAACAAATTCTGCTCCTGTAAGATATACCTGATAAGGCGTGGCGCTTACTACACCACCGCTTTCGGTAATAATAGAGCCTGCTACCAGTTCGGTATCTTTTACCCATGCTGCCAGGCCTACATCTTCTGCACTATTAGAGGCATACACACCCCACCAATGGTATTCATTGGCAGGTGTAATTGCAATGGTTTGTGTTAAGTTACCGGTAACATCATCTAATACGGCAACCTTCATTTGAGTACTCGACACATTATAGTCTTCGCCATAAAAGGCCAGAAACCTGTTGCCTATATGGCCTGCAGCCGGTGAGTGTTGTGCACCCGGGCCATCAGCTATCTGAAAATAAGATTTTATAACAGTACCATCCGGTGTATGTAATTGTGCACTTATATTAACTGCTTCATCGGGTATATTAGATTGCCCTCCATCCTCAAACACACTCAGGATATAGTTGTTTGCAGGATTCATTGTGGAAGCCACAGGTTCCTGTGCCTCCCATCCTCCTATGGCAACATGGTCGTTAACCAATACTTGTAAATTACCGTTCGTATTAAAAGAAACAGTTTTACTGTATATTTCATGATCCCAACCTGCCGAAGATGCGCTTGCCCAGGTCACATAATAATTGATTTTTCCTGAGGAATTGACATACTCCTCGAAATCCATTCCATGCTCAAATTTCCAAATAGCCCATAAAGGGTCTAAATTTTGAGCATTAAGATTAAAATGTATTGTAAAAAGCAACCCAACCACAAAGAGGGATACATTACGCCTTTTAAAAGAAGTTGTACTAATTGTTTTCATATTATTTAGATTTGGTTTTAAATAGTTGAAGGTCTTAAGAAATCTACGTCAAAGAGTTTCTCAAATAGTATCTACTAAATAAGTAAGATAAAAAGGTTGGTTTTCCCTGTTTAACTCAAATTATACATTGGGTTAATTACCTGCATTATTCATGAGTGCGTGTTATGAACAATGCAGGTAAACTGATACTATATTGTCATCAAACGATATAATGTCCGTCTATAACCTGATAGCCACCGAATCTCGTCCATACAAAAATTTGTGTCTTCGCAAACCTTTATTTTGTGCTAATGTGGGCATGTGGCAACAAGATGGGTTTATAGACGAATGTTGTGCTACTCTTTAACCAAACGTCTGGTTATAGTATTATTAACATTAACTAAATAGATACCGGTTTTATAACTACTAATGTCTATTGATCCACCATCTTTTAATTGTGATTCCAATACTAACTCACCCATAAGGTTGTACATTTTAACTTGGTTTACACCAGAAGATATACCTGTATTAATATAAAATTTATTTTGGGTAGGATTTGGGTATATACCAATTTCAGAAGGCTCTATACCTAACTCTTCTTCTACTTCCTGCTCTATTGCCTCATCTGCTTGTGCAACCTTTCTGCCACTGGTGCGTAATGCAGAAGAGGTGTAGTCGAATTTAATCCAATTAAGGTTAAATGATTTGCTGGAACTACTCCTTACCCTAAGAATATGAACTCCGGCTTTTAATTTTACAGAATAATCAACTCTGGATCTCCAAGTTTGCCAACCACCCGTGCTGGCCAGTGAGGTATAACCAATATTTGCCCCATTTAACAAAAGTTGCACACTACTATTACCTGAATGGGGTGCTGCCATTCGAAAAGTTACCTTGTAAGTGCCAGAATGCTTTACCCTTAATTTATACTCCATCCAATCGTTATAATGGATACTACCCACATCTTGCCCACCTCCAGTATCATAGCACGTTTCTTTAACAACACCGCTCATATTAAAATAATGTTCGGCTTGTATAGTGCCCGGGGCATTTACAAGGTGGTGACTGGAGTATTGTGAAAAAATATTGGTAGGTATATTGTGCACTTCAACCCAGGCATCGGTATCGGTTCCGTATATTCCCATGGTAATTAATACTTTATAATTATTGTTCCATGCCTGCATGCCTCGTTCATCTTTAACAAATGCAAGTTTAATTCCTGTTTTTTTCCAAGAAATACCTGGCACAGTACGTTGCTGGTGGTACGAAATAGTACTGTTGTTTACCCTTGCCACTACCAGCTTGTTTGTACCTGTAGGGTACACAAGAATATAGCTATTAGAGTAGGCATCCCACATAAAAGCAGGCTCAGCTTCTTGTATTATCCCTCCAGCCACATCTGATAATTTAGTTCTGTTACCATTTTGATCTACCAGAGCTATTACGGTTGTATTACCATAATATTTTTTAGTAATAACTGCATAACGCTGAATTTTTTCCAACCATATTACCCGGTTATAAACATAGGAGCCTTCGGTCATGTATTGCCTTATTGCTGACTTAGTTACATGCCCACTGCCATTTACACTTACAACAGAACCCCAAACATCGCCTGAATTTTTTACCCAAACAGCAAGCCCTTTGGTACCTGCATTATTGGCGGCAAATACAGGCCACCAATGGTTTTGGCTATTGGGCGTAAAGTTTATAGTTTGCCTTATATTGCCATTATGGTCTAGTGCCTTCATTACTATTTTGGTGGCAGGCACTCCTTCATCTTCGCCATAAAAAACTAAAAATCTATTGTTTAAATAACCAACTACCGGTGAATGCTGTGCTCCTGTACCTCCTGCAATTTTAATATTGCTCTTACCATTTATAATTCCGCCATTTGGCCAGTGCAATCTTCCATAAATATCTACTGCCTCGCTGCTATTGGCTAAAGAGTTGTAGCCATCTTCCCAAACTGATAAAATTCGGTTGCCATTACGTTGAATAGCGGTAGTTACGGGTTCCTGGGCTTCGGCTTTATTTATTACCACATTTAGCCCACCCTGGAATATTAAGCTACCCCATTTATTAAAGTAGAGTCGCCTTCTGTAAATATTGTGCCCCCACCCTGAGCCTCCACTTGCCCATGTTACATAGTATTTTTTTTTGCCACTTTCTGTGTACATTTCAAAATCTATGCCATGTTCATATTCCCAAATATCCCATAATGGATCCAGGTTTATTGGCGGCTGAGCTTTGGCACTAAATTGTAGTGCAAAAAGCAAGCCTGCTAAAAAAAAGATTGTCTTGAACCTCTTTAAATAAAATGTAAAACTTATTTTCATACTTTTAGGTTTATTTAGTTTAATCAAACCTATGAAATTAAAGTACTGCCCAATTCGTAAATTGCGTTTTTAAAACTTCGATTTGCGTTAGATGTTTCTTTAGTGCCGCACTAGAACTACCATTCTTGATTTTGGGTTTGTTTTGCTACAAAATATTAATTAATTTGACTTTGTTTTGTTACAGACGTGGAGTATAAAAAGACATATATTTTCGGATTTATTAGTCTGGAAAGCCAATTAAGGAAAGAAACTACTGATTGAGTGATTTTAAAAAGCAATATGCCTTTTTCTATACTCAACCGGAGTACATCCTTTTAGTTTTTTAAATTGCCTTGAGATATTTTTACTGTCGTCAAACCCAGTATGAAGAGCTGCCTGAAATATTGATTTGTCTGTTTAAAGCAACAAATTAGCAAATTTTTCCATTCGCAGGTTAAATATGTACCTATATACAGGATATCCGGTGGCAAGCTTAAATCTTTTCTCAAATACTCTTCTTGATAAAGGCACTAAACTCACCAGTTTATTTACACTCAGTTTTTCCTGATAATGACTATGAATATATTTTAAAGTTATAAGTACCGATTGGTCTTCGGTAGCAAAAATATTGCTGGATTGGCGTGTAACAATTTGGGAAGGCTTAACAATGATATTATAACCGGGTGTGTTTTGAGTTATCATTTTATTTAACATTTCTGCAGCCTCATAACCTCCTTTTACTGCATCCAGTTTAATGCTGGAAAGCGGAGGGTCGGACAATTCGCAAATCAACTCATCATTGTCCACACCAAGTACTGCAACTTCCTCAGGAACCCTGATGTTAATCTGCTTGCATACCTCTGTTATATGAAAAGCCTGATTATCATCGCAACACAATATGGCCACTGGTTTGGGTATTTGTTGCACCCATTTGGCTAATAAAGTTGGTTTATAATGCCATATTTCTTGTGATTTGTTTTTTTTTCGCTTGAAAAAATGGACTTGGTGCCCATTTTCTCTTAACCTTTCAACGTAGCCTTTAGCCCGCTCGCGCGACCATACTATATTCTTAAACCCATAAAATGCAAAATGCTTAAAGCCTTTTCTTAAAAAATATTCTGCAGCTAAGTGCCCTGTTTCGAGGTAGTTCCCTGTTATATTAGGTATTTCTTCAAATAGCTCCTTAAAATCCTGAGCAATTGCTGCAATCCCTGCTTTTCGAAACAGGTCAATATCTTTGTCGTGGTATAACTGGCCAATTAGCCCGTCAGCCTTCCATTTTCTACCCCATTCTACTATACCCGAAATACCTTTTGACTCACGGTAATACAATGGCATCCTGCAAAACACCCATGAACCATGCTCTTTAGAGTACTGCGTAATTCCTGTAAGAAGCTGTTTGCTAAACTCTTCAAAAAAATCCATCAAAAGAATTACCCTGTGCATAGTTAATTATTCACTAGCTACTAATCATTAAACCTGCTTTTTGAAGGCATCGAAAGAAAATTTAACTGTTTTATTAACAACCAATGGTTTAGCCCAAAGGCCAATGCTAAAAATATAGGCCAATGGAATATATAAGCTTAGCATACCGGTTCTAAGCTCAAACAAACCGCCCAGCCATCCAACTAATAGCGGCACAATGGCTCCTCCAATAATACCTGTACATAGTATTCCTGATAAAGCTCCATGGTGGCTTTTTACCGAATTTAATGCCAAAGAAAAAATAACCGACCACATAACTGATAGGAAAAAACCGGTAAGCGGAAATGCTATTAATGCTATTTGTACGGAGCCAAACAATGCTGCTGTCAGGGTAAGGATTGCACCTGAACTAAAAAATAAAAGCACCTTTTTGCTGTCGATAAATTTTAAAAGTGCCAGGCCAAGTAAACATCCTATTGTTAACAATCCCCAAAATTTAGATATAACAGATGCCCCTTCTATTTCGGGGTTTAGGTGGTGGTAATCCTGCAAAAACTTAGACATCCAGTTAGCAATGCCTTGCTCCAAGCCTACATAGGCAAAAATACCAAAGAAGAAAAGGAGTACATATTTATTTTTTAACAAGCCTAAAAGTGCCTGCCCCGACTCTATTTTCTCCTCTTCTTTAAGTTCAACCTTTGGAAATTTTACTGCTTGTATAATTACTATAATGGCAATAGAAATGAGTGCAAATACCCAATACAATGAAACCCAACTAAGGTTTTGAGGTACTACCCGCTCAAAAAGGCTAATAATAAATCCAGATTTTTGCTGGTGAACATTTTGCACTAAGTAGCTGTAAAGCATTGGGCTAAGAAAGGAGGCTCCTCCAAACGCCAATTGTGCCATTACTGAATTAAATGCAAAGTGTGCTTCGCCACCCGCCTGACGTAACAAGGGGTTAATGGCAACTTGCAGCATGGCCATACCACACCCTATAAGAAATAATGAAAACAATGCCACCGGAAAAATTGGTGCCAGTGCAAATGTAAGGGCACCCAAAAATGCCAGGCCAAATGCCCATATCAGTACATTTTTTTCAGTATATTTTTCTACCAAAAAACCAGAGGGAATAGACATTACGCCATAAGCTACAAAAAAAGCAAAAGGTAAAAATCCAGCCAACCCTAAGCTCAAATCAAAGCTATCTATAATGGCAGGTATAATAGGCCCAAGAATGTTGGTTAGCAATGAGATTACAAAAAAGATAAGCATAATAAGCCCAACAATTAAATTTCTTCCTTTCATGTGTTTATAATTTATTTTCAACGGTCAGATGGAACTTATTGGGTGTTTTTCTCAATTTTTATATTGAAATTTTCAATATTCCACCCCTTTAGGTCAATAGTTAAATTTTGATTGTCAACTGCTGTTTTATCTACCTTGCAGGTAAGCACTCTGGTTTCTCCGGGCAATAAACTTACATAATTATCATCCCAAAATACCGGAAACAAAATACTGCCGTTAGCTTTTTTTAATTGCAAGTCAAGAAAAAATGCAATTTTATCTGAGGTGTTTTTAAGAGTTACTTTAAAGAAAACATCCTTATTATTACCAATAGTTGACAACGAAGTTTCGATGTTGGCAGGTGGCAAATTGTTTAGGGCTGTAAAATCTGCATAGTCTTTCATAGTAAGCCCCCACCAACTGGCGGTTTCCCATTTATACTCGTCTTGCTTTTCTGATAACCAATAAAAATTAGTTGAAACCACACTACCTTCTGCATCTTTTAGCATAAGGTTTAAAAATTTAACTCCTTTAATTTTACTTAATTCAAAAATTTGTTTTGATGTATTGTTCTCAATATCAAAGCTTACCTCATTGTTTAACACAGGCTTAGAATCAAGGCTAAATAGCTGTATATTAGCTTTATAGTCATTAAAATCGTGTAATGTTTCGTTAACCGCATATACATTGCCATCTTTGTAATTATACATAAGCTGTACTGGTTGGTTCGATTTTTTAGCTGCATAATAAGCCGGTGTGGGCAACAGGTAATAATCGTACAACTGCCAATAAAGCGAAGGCCATGCCGAATTTAGCATCCACTGGATAACCCCTGTGGTTTTAGCCCGGTTGGTACGAAATGCTTCGAACATACCACGCATAGCTTCATATTGAGTGGCAGCAGACTTGCGCAGAAATTGCTCCAGATTATCTGACTTACCAAATTTTGCATCCTGAGCTTCTACGTATAAGTCTATTTTGTTAAATTTAAATTTAGAGTGTGTACACTTGTAATCCCAGGCCTTGTTAATTGGCCAAAGGTTTTCTTCCGGAATCATTCTTTTGATGGATTCCATTACAGGTATTTGTGGCCCGGGGCCTGTTTCTGTATTAAAGCCATAAGCTCCTCCTCCATCAGTATCTATATACCAATAATTAGGCCCCACGTAATCATAAGGCCCGTTCATTTTTACACCGGTTGGGCCACTAATGCTACTTTCAAACCCTCCGGCAGATGCCAAATAGGGTCTTCCATCTAGTCTGTTAATAATTTCCTTGTACCGCTTTTCCAGTTTCGGAAGCGGCAGTTTATCACTACCTACAAACCAAACAAATATACTTGGGTGGTTTCTAAGCCATAGGATTTGATCTTCGAGAGAAGTGGCCATCAATTCTACTTCCTCATCTGTTAGGATACACCCAAAATCACCATCGCATTTTTTGCCGGTATATTCGTCCCACTCCCAATGGCATGTCCAACCAACCATTGCCAAAATGCCATACTTATCGCATAAATCATAAATATTTTGGCTGGTACCCCAAATATTTTCGAACCTTATGGTATTCAAGTTCATATCTCGGGTATATTGTACCTGGATTTCGTTCGACTCGGGGGTATCTCTTAAAAATATATCATCTGTCCAGCCTCCACCTTTAATAAGTACTTTTCTGCCATTTAATTTATACCCTCTATATCCTTCCTTTGTATAATAATCGGCTACTTCGCGAATACCAAAGGTTACTTTTTGTACATCTGATATAGTATTATTTATCTTAAATTCTAATGTTAAGTTATACAAGTGGGGTTCGCCCAAACCATTGCTCCACCATAATTTGGGGTTTTTAAAATGAAGAGCTGCCACATCATCTTTTGATATTGATACATTTCGGGATTCGTTGCCTTCTAAATTTACATCGTATTTAAACTCCACTTCGCCTATTGTACCTAACAAAACTCCACTAACAGGTTTATCTGATAAATTAGCTAATTTAGTATGAATGGTAAGCCAGGCTTCGTCCAGAGTTTCAAGGTTTACTTTGGTTTCTACATACGTGTTTTCAAGGCTAACTGTACCGTTAACCTCCAAAGTTACAGGACGCCATATTCCCATGCTGCCATCTGCAGGGCGGGGGTTCCAATCTACAAAGCCTATACCAAAATCGCCCGGCATTTGCCTAAAAACCTCCACCACCAAAATATTGTTTTCTTTGGCCAAGAGTGTAATATCAAATTTAAACCTCCTAAATGCCCCAAATAGTGTGTCCTTAGATGCAATTTGAGTGCCATTGAGCCAAATATTAGCATAATAACTAATTCCATCGAAATTAAGAAAGGCATGTTGCCCTTCGTCTAAAACAGGCATATTAAACTCTTTTCTGTAAATCCAGGGGGTGTTAAATTGGGTGCTATCTACCTGCTTTATATTATCGCCCATAAACAGGTTGGTATAAACTTTATTGGCTGTTAACACCCCCATTATTGTAGATGGAACGGTAGCTTCCAGCCATTCTTCCTCTACTTGCTTTATAGACGACAGCTCAGCTGCATTCTTTTTTAAAACTGCTGTATTTTGCACTTTCCATCCGCTATCTAAAAGGTGTTGTGATGATTGGGTATTAATAGAATTTCCGCCTCGTTCAGCTGGGTTACAAGATAAAAGAATTGTGCTTAAAACTGCAATGGCTGTTACTAAAAGATATTTCATTTTTTACAATTTATTTTCAATGTTCAGATATTTTTTCAAACTCATACAATAACTCAGCTGCCCCTATTAATGCCATGTCATCATTTTCCAATTTTTCAATTTTTAATCTTGTAATGGATTCAGGAAAAGTAAAATCTTGTAAAACCTCCCACATATTATTCTTAAAAAAATCAAAGGCATTGGCTATTGACCCTCCAATACTAATAGCCTCCGGATCGTAAGCCAGTACAATCAGTTTAATAAATTGGCCTAAATGATCCCCAAACTCTTCCCAAACTGGTATATGCTTTTTATTGCCAAAAGCGGTTTCATCATAAGCAAGCTTTCCAGATGTATTGTGGTTGGTTTCAAAAAACGTACTGCTGCAATAGGCTTCATAGTTTTTATCCAAATATGGCACAAGTCCCACTTCTCCGGCTCCACAATTATTTCCATTAAATGGTTTCCCATTAATAATCAAGCCTACACCTAAACCGGTTCCTAATGTAATACCTACCATAGTATGATACTTTTCTGCCAAACCAAACTTGTATGCACCATAAGCATAACAATTGGCATCATTATTTACGTGCACAGGCAAGTTAAACTCACACTCTAATATTTTCTTTAGCTCAACCTTTTCCCATGATGAAATATTGGTTGTGTTATAAACCGTACCTGTTGCAATATCTACTACGGAAGGCACTCCTATGCCAATTCCCTTAATATCAGGAGTAACCAAAGGGGAAATAAAGTTTGTTATTTGCGAAATGGTTTTGCTTAAAACAACCTTGTTTTTTAAAATAGCTTGTCTCTTCTTTAGTATAGTGCCGGAGTGGTACACCCCTGCCCGAATTTGAGTAGCTCCTAAATCCACGCCTATAATCATATTTGCTTTTTTTACTAAAATCAAATTAGTTGAAATTTTTAAAATGTGTATAAACGCGTATAAGCAATCTTCATTTGCGAAAGTTGCGTTCCTTAACACACCTTTTTTAACTCACTCATTATCAATGCAAAGTGGCAATTTCGACACTAGCACCCAAGTTATCTTTTGTTTAATAGCTCAGTTTATAAGTGCCTGTCCATTCTTTAATTTCCTTGTTTTATACATAGAAATTATACAATAGACTTATTAGATATAATAAGTTATAAGAAAGAATATGGGAAAAACACCCGCTTTTGCATACTATTAAGTGTACCATAAAAACTATTTGTTATGCATATTTCAGCTTTATTAAAACACCTTGTGTGGCTTAATTTATTAACTCAGGTAGTAGCTTGTCAAGATATGCCAAAAAACAGTAAAAATCAAGAGGTCTCGGCTCACAGCATAATTCCGGTTCCGCAACAATTAACCATTTCTAAAAACGAAGTGTTTGTATTTCAACAACCGCTAACTATTAAATACGATAACACTTTTTCCAGAGCCGCCAGTGTTATAAAAGGTGCCCTAACTAAGCTTGGCACTATTGAAACAACCTCCAATAAAAGCAATGGCATACAAATTATAAGAAATACGGGCCTTTCTTTAGAGGAGTACAAAATAGGAATTACCAAACACGGTGTGCTAATAGAAGCCAAAACTGCCAGAGGAGCTTTTTACGCAGCACAAACTTTTCGGCAAATTTTATGGACATCAAAAATTGATACTAAAAAGCAAACCATTACCATTCCTGCTATGAAAATACAAGATAAGCCTGAAAACAAGTGGAGGGGTTTTCATACGGATGTATCGCGGCACTTTTTTACCAAAGAATACCTGATGACAATTATTGACAGGATGGCCTTGTATAAACTAAATAAATTTCAAATCCATTTAACTGATGACCAGGGTTGGAGGATTGAAATAGACAAATACCCCTTGCTTACAGAAATTGGAGCTTACAGAACGTTTAATAACCAAGATAGTGTTTGTATGGAACGTGCAAAAACCAATTCTGATTACACGATAGATAAACGTTTTATTAATGGAGCTGTTTATGGTGGGTATTATACCAAAGAGGATATGCGAGAGGTAATAGCTTATGCTGCTCAACATTTTATAGATATTATTCCGGAAGTTGATATGCCAGGTCATATGTCTGCCGCTATTAGGGCTTACCCATACCTTTCGTGTACTGAAGGAGCCGGATGGGGAACAGAGTTTTCCTACCCAATATGCCCTTGTAAAGATGAGGTACTTGAATTTTCATTTAAGATTTGGGACGAAATTATTGAGTTATTCCCCTCCGATACTGTTCATATTGGTGCTGATGAAGTTGAAAAGGGAACATGGGAATCTTCTTCTTTATGCCAGGATTTTATGAAAAAAAATGGAATGACAGACGTAAACGAAATTCAAAACTATTATGTTAAAGCTCTTCAAAAATATTTAGAAGCCAAAGGAAAAACTGTAATTGCCTGGGACGATGTAATAGAAGGGCAGGTTAATAGCAACTTGCTTATGATGTATTGGCGAGACTACCAACCAGACTCGCCTACCCGAACGGCAAAAAATGGAAATAATATAATTTTAACTCCGTGGTCGTGGTTTTATTTAAGTGGCGAAAATTCGGACAGCACGTTTCAGGCAATGTATGAATACAATATAAAAAAAGAACTTGACCCAATAGTGCCAGATAAAGTACTTGGCTACCAAGCATGTGTATGGACAGAAACTTTGCCTTCCGAAGCCTTGTACGAATACTACGTATTTCCAAAATTTCAAGGATTTGCCGAAGTAGCCTGGGCATCTGACAGAAACTGGGAAACATTTAAAAATCGTATGAAAGCCCATTATGATTATATGGCTCGTGAAAAAATTAATTTTAGAATGCCCGGGTTTGCAAGCGAATAGAGGCTTTCTGAACCAGACACTGAATTTATAGATAGACACCACATAATTTCCTGTTCGGTTTCAAAATACTAACCTTCCGGCTCTAACCTGAACTATTCATAATGAATAATTCAGGCTAAGCTTCAAACTTCAAACTTCTATCATTACTTTCGCAACTCTATGAGTAGTATAGGTAAGGATATACGTAAAGCAGCAAAAATTCTTTCTGAAGGAGGCTTGGTAGCAATTCCTACAGAAACGGTGTATGGTCTGGCTGCCAATGCTTTTAACGAAGAAGCTATCACTAACATTTTCAAGGTTAAAAACAGACCTTCGTTCGATCCATTAATTACGCATATTGCTAGTATTAATGACCTAAAAGATCTTACAAGTGATATACCTTTAACTGCAAAAAAGGTAGTAGCCAATTTTTGGCCTGGCCCACTCACTGTAATTCTTCCAAAAACAGCTAAAATTAGCGACCTGATTACTAGCGGGCTAGATTCAGCGGCTTTTAGAGTACCCAATCATCCAATCACTAGTAAATTATTGGCCTTAGTTGACTTCCCTCTTGTTGCTCCAAGTGCTAATCCATTTACGTATGTAAGCCCCACTACTGCCCAGCATGTTGCTGACCAGTTGGGCGACAAGGTAGATTACATTTTGGATGGAGGCCCTTGTAGTATTGGGCTTGAGTCAACTATTATTTCTTTTACGAAACAAACTCCTAAAATATTAAGATTAGGCGGGTTGAGTACCGAAGAAATTGAACAGGTAATTGGCTCAATCGACATCCAAACTCATTCCAGTTCTACCCCTGAAGCACCTGGCATGCTCACTAGTCATTATTCTCCAGGCAAGCCATTATTGGTGGGCAAATTAGAGGATTTGCTTAAAGAAAATATTGAAAAAAAAGTTGGAATTATTTCCTTTAAAAAGTCATTTTCTGCCTATATTAACAGTGTGTTAGCGCCTTCTGGAAACCTATGCGAAGCTGCTCAAAATTTATTTAAATCTTTACGTTGGATGGCTAACCAACCAGTAGATATTATTCTTACAGAATTTGTTCCTAACCACGGTTTAGGTCGAGCAATAAACGACCGACTTACCCGTGCCTCCTGCCTGCCTGCAAGCATGGCATCTAAATATAAAAACTATAATATATGAAAACTATTGATGACATCCAGTTTAAAGGGCTTAGAGCCCTCGTTCGTGTTGATTTTAACGTACCCTTAAATGAGGCATTTGAAATAACAGATTTTACTCGAATTAATGCTGCTGAGCCTACGATTAAGAAAATTCTAGCTGATGGAGGTTCTGTCATATTGATGTCTCATTTAGGAAGGCCGAAAAATGGTCCCGAAGAAAAATTCTCCTTAGTTCATTTAGTAGATGAACTTAGCAAACGATTTGGGACTAAAGTTAAGTTTGCCAAAGATTGCATTGGAAGTGAAACTGAAGAACTAGCTAATAATCTTGCGAGTGAAGAAATTCTACTTTTAGAAAACCTACGGTATCACCCAGAAGAGACAAAAGGAGATAAAGACTTTGCAGAAAAGCTTTCCAAACTTGGTGATGTATATATAAACGATGCCTTTGGAACTGCGCATAGAGCCCATGCTTCTACTAGTATTGTGGCTCAGTTTTTTAATACTAAAGGGTGTGGTTATGTAATGCAATCGGAGCTTGCGAATGCCGCCAAAGTACTAGACAACCCTAAAAAACCTTTTACCGCTATTATGGGAGGTGCCAAAATATCGGATAAGATATTAATTATTGAAAAGTTGCTTGACAAAGTAGATACACTGATAATTGGAGGTGGAATGTCCTATACTTTCTTTAAAGCGCTAGGAGGCAATATTGGTTCATCATTAGTTGAAGAGTCTAAACTTGACTTGGCTAAAGAACTAATTAAAAAGGCCAAAGAAAAAAATGTAAACCTAGAGTTACCAATCGATAGCATTATCGCAGATAAGTTTGCTCCCGATGCCAATACAAAAATTTCAGATAATATAAGCATTCCTGAGGGTTGGATGGGACTAGATATTGGCCCAGATGCGCAAGAAGTATTTAGAAGAATAGTAAGTCGCTCTGCTACCATACTTTGGAATGGCCCAATGGGTGTTTTTGAAATGCCAGCCTTTGCAGAAGGCACCAAAGCTGTTGCCAAAGCTGTACGAGATGCTACTCACTTTGGTGGGTATTCCTTAATTGGAGGTGGCGACTCAGCCGCAGCAGTTAATCAACTTGGCTATGGCGATAAGGTTTCTTATGTATCTACTGGTGGTGGCGCACTTCTTGAGTTTATGGAAGGCAAAGTATTACCTGGTGTTGCAGCTTTGGAGGATTAATAAATTAACAGAGAAGCAAAAGGGAGTAAATAATCAGTAAATTGAAAATCACTATATTTGATTTAAAGAAAAACATAATTGGTAAATGAGAAATGATTGATGTTGAAAAAGTTATAAATCATTGGAGAACAACATCTCTTGAAGATTATAACACAATGATTAACTTGTATAACTCAAAAACCTATCATTGGTCATTGTTCGTGGGGCATATTTCAATTGAAAAGCTCTTGAAAGCTTATTATGTAAAAACAAAGAAGAAACATGCACCACCAATTCACAATCTGTACAGGTTAGCTGAAATTAGTGGAATCAAAATAACTGAAGAGTATGCAGATTGGCTCGACACCATAACTTCATTCAATATTAATGCAAGGTATGATGATTTCAAAAGAGAGTTTTTCAAGCAATGCACCCAAGAATATACCATTTTATGGATTGGTCAAATAAAAATACTTAGAGAATGGATAAGTCAGAAGCTGTAAAAATTGCCAATAGTTTTGCCATAGCTGTAAAAAACAATTATGAATGCGAAGAAGTAATACTTTTTGGTTCTTACGCTAAGGGAACAAACCATAAAGACAGCGATATTGACATTGCTGTGATTTTAAAAAACTACGAAAACTCACTTAACATTCAGCTTGAACTAATGAGACTCAGACGTAAAATTGATAGCAGAATTGAACCTCATCCATTTAGACTTGCTGACTTTGAAACTAATAACCCATTAGTTTATGAAATCATCAAGTTTGGGCAGAGAGTTGACAACATTGAAGTAGCTTAATACTCTTTCTATGGTCAAATTAAGTATGACTTATTATTTACTAACCCTACCAATCCTTTCATTAATACAGCATAATTCTAGCAAAGAACGAATAATTAATTATCGAGGAGATGATTATAAAACAACGATTGACGTTGAAACTAGATTTATTGGAACCTACAAAGGAAGAAAAACGGGATATTTAGAACTAAGGAAAGATGGCACAGGAACGTATAAATACGATATTTTTGGATATGCTCCTTCCACTTGTAAAAGGCAGGCTATTCCCATTGAATGGGGCTTTGTATTAAATGAAAAAGGCGAAATTCAAAAGCGTAAAAGAGAGTATGGATTTTCTTATACTATTCTACTAAAAAGCACTTCTGAAACTTCTTTTCAAGGCTGTAGAACACCTGTAATGATGGATTATATCCTAGATAAAAATGGAGTGTTGAATGTGTCTAGTTCGGATGATTGGAAAAAGTGATTACTGACACATTTTTTATACCTGCCACCACAGGTATGATAATCCATTTAGGCGCACAAAAAAGGCCACCCATTTGGGTAGCCTTTTCAATCAATAACTTTTCCTAATATTAACCAATAGAAATTCTTTCAAATTTACTTACTGTTAATCCTTTAGAAACACCATCTAAATATTTTTCAATAGTTAGGCTATTATCTTTCACAAATTTTTGAGATAGCAAGGTATTCTCTGCAAAGAATTTATTGAGTTTACCTTGCGCAATTTTTTCTAACATATGCTCAGGCTTACCTTCTGCTCTTACTTGTTCTTTACCTATTTCAAGCTCTCTATCAATAACATCTTGTGCAACTTCATCCTTACTTAACGCAAGAGGGTTCATTGCCGCAATCTGCATAGCTACATCTCTACCAGCTTCAGTTTGGTCAGCACCATTTGTGTTGCTTAATCCAACTAAAACACCTAGTTTATTCCCAGCGTGAATGTAAGGAACTACCTGGTCAGCACTCATACGAATGTACGAACTAATCTCAAGCTTCTCACCAATCTTACCAATCATATCAGTAAGTTTTTCAGCAACTGTTAAGTCACCTAATGAAAGGGTCATTAATTCTGCCACATCAGCAGGGTTGCTAGTGTAAGCAGCCTCTAAAATTTCGTTTCCTAAAGCTTGAAAGCCATCATTTTTAGCAACGAAATCAGTTTCGCAATTTAATGCTATTAATACACCTTCTGTTTTATCATCGTTTGTTTTCACAAACACAGATCCTTCAGAGGTTTCGCGATCTGCCCTGGAAGCAGATACTTTTTGACCTTTTTTTCTTAGAATATCAATTGCAGCTTCGAAATCACCATCAGATTCTACTAATGCTTTTTTGCAGTCCATCATGCCTGCACCTGTCATTTTTCTAAGTTTGTTTACGTCTTGTGCCGTAATCGCCATGATTATATAGGTTAAATTATTAAAATTCGCCTGCCTGCCGCAGACAGGGTTTAAAAAAAAATGAACATCAGGGATTAAGGTCTGATGTTCATTTATACATATAATATGAGAGTAGTGTCTTAAGCTTTTT
>JAMOMJ010000330.1 GCA_027067135.1 Cyclobacteriaceae bacterium | reverse complement strand
TTTTTTATCATCAGATTTTGCTACTGCTTTTGGAGCAGCTTTTTCAGATACTTCAGCAGCTTTTGCGTCTTTTTTATCTTGCTCTCTTTTAGCGTTCTCCTCCTCTTTGCGTTTAGACTCTTCTTTGTCTTGCTTACGCTCAGCTAATCCTTCTTCGATTACTTTTCCTAAATGTTTAGTAAGTATATCGATTGATTTAAAAGCATCATCGTTAGCAGCAATTGGGTAATCAACTGAAGTAGGATCTGAATTGGTATCAACCAATGCAAAAACAGGAATGTTCAGTTTTTTCGCTTCTTTAATTGCAATATGCTCACGCATTACATCAATTACAAATAAAGCAGCAGGCAAACGAGTTAGGTCAGAAATTCCTCCTAATACTCTTTCTAGCTTTTCTTTATCACGGTTAATCATTAATCGCTCCCTTTTTGCAAGGTTTTTATAGCTGTCTTCCTTCATGTTTTTCTCCATAGAAGACATTTTTTTAAGCGATTTACGAATCGTAGCAAAGTTGGTAAGCATACCACCTAACCAACGTTCTGTTACGTAAGGCATATTAAGTCGTTGTGCTTCTTCAGCAACAATTTCTTTGGCTTGCTTTTTAGTAGCCACAAACATTACTTTACGACCCGATCGTACGATGTTCTTAAGAGCGTTAGATGCTTGTTCAAGGCTCTCAAGGGTTTTATTAAGATCAATAATATGGATTCCATTCTTCTCCATAAAAATGTACGGAGCCATTCGTGGATCCCACTTTCTTGTTAAGTGTCCAAAGTGAACACCAGCATCTAGTAAGTCCTTGTGTGTTAATTTTCCCATTATATATTTAGATGATTAGACGTAAGATTTAAGACATTAGACAAAAAATTAAAAATCTTGTGTCTAATAATCTAACATCTTGTGTCTCAATTTTAACGTTTACTAAACTGGAATTTCTTACGAGCTTTCTTTCTACCCGGTTTCTTACGCTCTACCATTCTAGCATCTCTAGTAAGAAATCCTTCTTTTTTCAAAGGTGGTCTATGTTCTTCGTCCACTTCGCAAAGCGCACGAGAAATTGCCAAACGAATTGCTTCTGCTTGTCCTTTAATTCCTCCACCATCAACATTTACCTTAATGTCAAATTTATCAGCAGCCTCAACTGTATTTAAAGGTTGCTTCACGATAATCTGCATAATGTCAATAGGAAAATACACAGCAACATCTTTATTATTAACTGTGATATCACCTTTGCCCGGAGTCATATAGATTCGAGCTACAGATGTTTTTCTTCTACCAATGGTATTAATTACTTCCATGGATTATAGCTTAATTTCTTTTGGTTGTTGTGCTTCGTGAGGATGCTCAGCACCTTCGTACACATATAGGTTTCTAAATAATTCACTTCCCAATTTATTTTTAGGGAGCATTCCTTTTACTGCTCTTTCTACTAATAAAGTAGAAGATTTAGCCATTGCCTCATTTGCAGTTTGAAATCTTTGACCGCCCGGATGACCTGTATGTCTAACATACACTTTGTCTGTCCATTTTTTACCGGTTAACTTTACCTTATCGGCATTTATAACGATCACATTATCGCCATTAACAACATGAGGTGTAAAGTTGGGTTTGTGCTTCCCCCTTAACCTTTTTGCTACTTCACTTGCCATTCTACCTAATACCATAGAATCAGCATCGATTACTAACCAGCCGTTTTCAACAGTAGCTTTATTTGCTGATATAGTTTTATAACTTAATGTATCCACTTCTTAAAGTTTTTGAAATACAATCTTCTCCCCCTTTTAAACGGGGACACAAAAGTAGAATTATATTATTGTAATTCCAATACTTAAGAAAAAATGTGCTGTTTTTTTTAGGAGTTTTTTATTGATGAGCAAAATACTTTTATCTAACTCTTCTATTGGGTTTAGTTATATAAAAATAAATTTAACGATAAATTCTAATTTTATATAATCCATTTACATAGATGGCTAGTTTTGCGGAATGAATCATCTATCAATTGATAAACTATCTAAAAGTTATGCTGACAAAGTATTGTTTGAAAACATTTCTTTTGGACTAGACGAAGGAGCTAAAGTAGCTCTGGTTGGAGCTAATGGAGCTGGAAAAACTACACTGCTCAAAATCTTGATGGATGAAGAGTTTGCAGACACTGGCAATTTCAATTTTAACAAATCGATTAAGGTTGGGTTTTTAAAGCAAGAGCCTGATGTGCATAATCATGCCCAAATAATGGATTATGTATTGGCAGGCAATGATCCTGTGATTAAAACCGTTCGTTCATATTTTCACTTTATGGAAGAACATAGCTCTGACGAAATGGATATTAACCTCTTAGATAAAATGAGCGAGCTCAATGCCTGGGATTTCGAATCGAAAGCGCAACAAGTACTAGGAAAGCTTGGCATTTATAATTTATCCCAGCCTGTAAATGAGCTAAGTGGTGGACAAAAAAAGAGAGTAGCATTGGCAAGACTCTTATTAGAAGAGCCTGACCTACTTATATTAGATGAGCCTACCAACCATTTGGATTTGGAAGCCATTGAATGGTTAGAAGAACATTTAGCCAAATTGAAAATAAGCCTTTTATTAGTAACACACGATCGTTATTTCTTACAAGCAGTTACCAATCAAATTATAGAGCTCGAAAATGGCAACCTTTATAAATATACGGGCAATTACACGCAATTTTTAGAAAAAAGAATTGAGCGGCAGCAGGTAGAACAAGACCAAGCCGATAAAGCTAAGAATTTGCTTAAGAAAGAAGTGGAATGGCTAAACCGACAGCCTCAGGCCAGAACTACTAAAGCTAAATACCGAATAGATGCCGTTGAAGGTATTAGAAAAACCGCAAATCAAGTAAAAGCTAAAACCAAGTTAGAAATAAACCTAACGGGCAAAAGGCTTGGTAAAAAGATATTGGAGGTTGAAAAACTTTCGAAACAGTTTGATGCCGTACCTGACGGTAGGCAGGGCAACATTATGGTAGATTCGTTTAGTTATATTTTTAAACCAGGCGATAGAATTGGTTTGGTGGGCAAAAATGGAGTGGGCAAATCCACCTTTCTAAATTTACTTACGGATAAGATTCCTGCTGACTCTGGCTCTATTATAAAAGGAGAAACGGTAAGCTTTGGCTATTACCACCAATCAGGAATTAAATTCGATAACGCTCAACGTGTAATTGATAGTATAAAGGACATAGCAGAAGTAATTGAACTAAAGGATGGGAATATAGTAACAGCATCTCAACTACTTACCTTGTTTCATTTCCCGCCCAAACAGCAATACGATTATATTAAGAACTTAAGTGGTGGAGAAAAACGAAGGCTCCAATTACTAAAGGTATTAATGGGCAACCCTAACTTTTTAGTATTAGATGAACCGACCAATGATCTGGATTTAGAAACCTTAAATACATTAGAGGAGTATCTGGAAAAATTTGAAGGCTGCATTATGATAGTTTCACACGACCGGTACTTTATGGATAGACTTGTAGAGCATATTTTTTCGTTTGAAGGCAATGGGATAATTAAAGATTACCCTGGTAATTATACTGATTATCGAGAAAGGATAGTAAATAAGCCAAGTAAAAAAGAAGTGTTTGAGGCTCCTAAAACGACCAAAGAAAAAACAGATAAAAAGAAGTTAAGCTTCGGAGAAAAAAGAGAGTTTGATCAAATAGAAAAAGATATTGAGAAGCTAGAGAAAGACAAACAAATAATTACCGCCTCTTTAAATACACCTAACCAAAATTTTGAAGACCTAACCAAATGGGGGAAAGAGTTAAAAGCAATAGAGTCTAATTTAAGTCAGCTAGAAGACCGTTGGTTAGAACTAAGTGAGGGAGTTTAGAGACGATTCCTTATTTTCGTATTTTAAAATCAACATAATGAAGAACAAACTGCTATTTATCGTATTTTTACTAAGTGGAATAACGGCTAATGCTCAAAGTATTAGCAAGTTATTTAAAAAAGTGGATCCTACTGTAGTGCTTATTAAAGTAGAAAGCAAAGAGCTTGTAACTGACCGTTCTACTCTTTCTAAACAAATGGTAACTACTTCAGGCTTGGGTTCAGGTGTAGTAATTAATGCAGATGGTAGCATAATGACTGCCAACCATGTTATTGCCGATGCCGAAAGTATTTTGGTTGAATTTGCCAATGGCGAAGAAGTGCCAGCCAATGTAGTTACCGGTAGTAAAGATGCCGATGTAGCCCTCATTAAGCTTGTTTGGATTCCTAAAAACATGCAGGTTGCCAAAGTCGCTGATTCTGATTTAGTTGAAGTTGGAGACGAAATACTGGTAATAGGTGCTCCTTACGGACTAAGCCACTCTTTATCAACAGGCATTATTAGTGGAAAGCATATTGAGAAAGACACAAGGCATAATTTAGTTTCTAGTGAATTTTTCCAAACTGATGCTGCTATCAATCATGGTAACTCTGGTGGCCCTATGTTTAATTCTAAAGGAGAGGTAATAGGTTTAGTAAGTTTTATTTTAAGTGAGTCTGGAGGCTTTGCTGGTATTGGTTTTGCAGCAACTTCTAATATTGCTAAAAAGCATTTATTAGGCAAACAACCATTTTGGTTTGGAGTAGAGTTTGAAGTTATACATGGCGAACTAGCCAGAATTTTCAACTTACCTCAAGAGTCTGGTTTAGCCATACAAAAAGTGGTAAGTGCCTCCCCTGCAGCTTTGGCAGGACTCAGAGCTGGCATTTACGAAACTAATATAGAGGGTACCAAGTTTTTAACAGGAGGCGACTTTGTGCTTGCTGTTGATAAGTTTATAATTTCTCCTTCGCTTAATCTTGAAGAAGTTAGAACACACTTTGCCAACATGAAAAGTGGGACAACCTTTAATATTAAAGTATTTAGAGAAGGCAGCATATTAGATTTAGTTGCTGTTGCACCATAAAACTATGTTTAATTTGTTAGATTAGTGCCTGTTCATAAAATCCGCTGGTTATAGCCAATGTATGCAATTGCAACACAAATGAATGATTGTTAAAAATACTTCTATAAAATTACAGCTATTAATTCTAATTCTATTGGGGGCAATAAAGGTTTGGGGGCAAACCCCTGAATTGATTTTTCATTCAGGTTTTGAACCGAGTGTAATTGACACAACTAATGGAGTTGCATCTGACATATTAGGTATTGACAACTCGGTAACCCCTCCTAATGATTGGCTTAATGACCTTGAGAATCACCCAAATATTGGAACTTTTTCCATACAGTATGAGGGAGGAGATAATACAATGCGTTTAGCTGAAATAGTTCCCGATCCTGTTAATTCATCAAATAATGTACTGAAATTTTGGATTAAAGAGCCCAATGTAGGTGGATATAAAGGTAGGGTTCAAGCCAACCTTTATGGTAATAATAACATCTACAACCTCTTTTATTCAATCCGAATGTATTTACCATCTGATTTTGATACCCTTAAATATATTCAGGGAGAAATTAAATGGTTGACTTTAATGGAATTTTGGAACAATGCATCTTGGATTCAAGACCATGGATTTAGGATAACTGTAAACCTTCAAAAAATTGGAGACTCTCCGGACTCTTTGAGGTTGGGGGTACATGCGCAGACTAATATTGGTGATGTTTTCACAGATGTTTGGGGTACCACAAATATGTCATTTGTTGTGCCTATTGCTAAATGGATGACCATTAATATCAATTACATCGAAGGAGATAATTCAACAGGAAGGTTCTACCTGTCTGTTACCCCTGATGGGCAACCTGAAACAACCGTTTTTGATATTACCAATTATACCCATCATCCCTCAGACCCCTCACCTGACGGCTTAGGTGAGTTAAATCCTTTTAAGCTATATACCTCGGATGATGTAATTAATGGTATTACAAATACAGGACGCTTGCTCCATGTTTACTGGGACGACTTTGAGCTTTGGAAAGATAAACTAATAACATCGGTAGCCAATAAAAATTCTGCTGTCAGTAATTTCAGCATTTACCCTAACCCAGCAAATAAACGAGCTGTTTTAGTATTTATTAACACTGCACAAAAAAAACATACATTAAAGCTGCATAACATTTATGGGCAGCTTGTGAGGACAATAACAAATATTACAACAGATCAGGTAATAATTGAAAAAGGTAATTTAACCAGTGGAATTTATTTCTATAAGCTCTATAATAATAATAAAATTAGTGCTGCAGGGCAGTTAGTGTTCTTATAGGAACACTAACTGCTATTCTTAATCTAACTGTTTAGTGTTATATTTATTAAAAAAAATGGGCAACAATTCAGGTATTACCTAAAATCCGCAACCCTATTTATAATCTTCTGATTTGTAGTCGATTACAGGTTTCCCCCAATTAAGTGATCCGAAAATGGCTATAACTTAGTGATTATCAACAAAAACCTGTCAGGTCTTGCGGATATTAGGTATTATAGTTGCCCATTTTAGGCACAAAGACAGTAAGTTTCATAAAGAAATAAGGATTTTTAGTGTTTCTTTGAGCCTTAGGGTCTTAGTGGTATTTTTTTGCTACCTGAATAGTTACAAAAAAATAAAACAGAAAATAATCTATATTCTATGAAACAATTAAAAATAATATCACTGCTATTTATATTAGTAATAATGCTACAGGCTTGTTATCCGGGCGATAGTATTCCTATTGCTGATTTAGATACGGCTAGCACCTTCTATATTGAAGAAGACTTTAATCCTACAGCTCCTGCGTCTGCAGCTATTTTATGGGATGTTGCTCGTATTATTAGTAATGACCCTGATAATGATTTAGATTATGATGGAGAAGTGGATAGTGAAATTCTGAACACTACTTTAGATAATCTTGTAAAAATTTATGGCGTTGGCAATGTGTATATTATTAGCGAAAATGATGTACCAAGTCCCAAACCTTCAAACGATCAGGTTACTATTGTTACTCCCAATGACCAAGCTCCAAATGTTCAAAGTGTTTACGCACCTTCTATAAAATTAACAAGAGAAACCGTAGGAGTAATTTATCCTGGCTACCCTTGGTACCCAGGTTGGGGTGGTGGCTGGTATCCTGGCTACCCAGGTGGTTGCTATTATTGTGGATACCCTCCAACCGTGAGTTACCAAACATTTGATGTTGGTACCATTATTTTAGATATGTTCGACTTAAGACAACTAACGCCAGGGCAAATTCCTGATGAATTCGATCCTTCTTGGTTAGGTGTTTTTAGAGGTTTGGTTTCTTCAACTCCTTCTTCTAACTCTAGTAGAGTTGTGGATAACATTAACCAAGCTTTTAATCAATCTCCTTATTTAGAGAATAAATAGCAAACCATTTTTAATACTTTAATCATGAAAAAAACATTATTATCTGCATTAATTATTGCTGGGTTTGCAATGAACACAAATGCACAAACTTCTTATTGGACATTCAGTTGGCCTATTTCAATGGGCATTGGCAGTACTAATGAATATATAGCTAAAACTAGTTTTAGAGGCATTTCAATAACAGGCGAATCTTTTCTTACTGATAATATATCGGTTGGTGGTGAGTGGAGTTGGGAAGTTTTCGATGAAATAAAAAGAGATTTACCTCCGAGAGAATTAGATGTAGATGGAGCCAAGGGAAACATTTCTGGTGTTGAGTATCGTTTTTTAAATACCATTCCAATATTTGTTAATTCGCATTATTATTTAGGAGAAAATGGCGCATTAAGACCATATATAGGTATGGGCATTGGAACTGTGTATGTAGATCAACGCACAGATATCGGTTTTGTAACCATTCCATCTAAAACATGGCGTTTGGGAGTGCAACCAGAAGTTGGCGTTTTTATTCCTTTTGGATTAACAGGCACAGGCGTTAGTTTAAAAGCAAAATATCGTTATGCTACTAAGGCGAGTGATGTAGAAGCTTTAAATATGTTTAGCTTTGGTATTGGTTTTGGTTTTATGAACTAATTAGTTTAACACAATATATAAGGCCGGTTTATCCGGCTTTTTTTATGCAAGAAGTTTATTTAATCATTATTGGGTTAACCCAACAAGCTAGCTATTTTTGAGCAAACTAGAACTAATGACAAAAACTAACGTTGGAATCCTTTTTGGTGGCCGATCTGTAGAGCACGATGTGTCTGTTATATCTGCACAAAATATTGCCAAATACATTGATAATGATACCTTTAACGTAACTTTTTTGGGTATAGATAAATCAGGCGATTGGTTTCGTTGTAAGGAAGTTTCTAAAAATATTATGGCTGGAGAACCTCTGCAAATTTTACTTAGTGCCAACAAGCCAATATTTAGTACAACCAATAAAACGTTTCAATTAGATGTAATTTTTCCAGTATTGCACGGCACTGATGGGGAAGATGGAAGCATTCAAGGATTGTTCAAAACCATGAACATCCCTCATGTTGGGTCGGGCACCTTAGGTTCGGCTGTTTCTATGGACAAGTTAACCGCTAAAAGAGTACTTGAAAATTCAGGAGTACCAGTAGCCCGCTTTTTAACTTATACAAAGTCTGAACAACATAAAATAAGTTATAAGTATATTGTAAATACTCTTGGGCTCCCATTTATTATTAAACCTGCCAATTTAGGGTCTTCTGTAGGTGTTTTTAAAATTTCTGAAGAAAAGGGATTTGAAGAAAAACTAACTACTCTTTTCAGCTTTGATAATGTAGCATTGGTAGAAGAGTATATCGAAGGTCGTGAGTTAGAATGTGCCATCATTGGAAATGAAAACCCGAAAGCCTCTCCTCCCGGTGAAATTATATTAAAAGGCGATTACGAGTTTTACTCGTTTGAAGCAAAATATATTGATGGCAATGCTGTTGATTTGGTAATTCCTGCACAAGTTGAAGCTCCCATTGAACAAAGGATAAAAGAGCTTTCTATTAAATCTTACCAAGCAGCATCTTGCAACGATCTTGCTCGAATTGATTTGTTCCTAAAAGAAAATGGAGAAATAATCGTTAATGAGATTAATACCATTCCAGGGTTTACAAATATTAGTATGTATCCCAAATTAATTGGTTTACTAGGCATAGAGTACACCACTCTAATTACTCAACTAATTAATATGTCTTTAGAAAGGCACACTGAAAACCATACAATTTCAACTAATTTTGAAAGCAAGCTTTAATAAACTATACTTATATTAAATTAATATGTATCCAACTAAATATCATAGAATTAAATAAATGAGTTTTTTTAATATAAATTCTTGGTGGGCTGTTTTAAAACATGCTGGCATTGTCGTTAGCATTGGAGCTGTTTTAATCTTGTTTTTTTTCTATGTGTTTTTACCCGCTACTACCAACCATGGGGAGTCTATAACCGTACCTAACCTGGAAGGTATGCCTTTAAGTGAGCTGGATAAATTTGTGGTTGATAGAGATTTACGTTACGAAGTTTCCGATTCTTCTTATTCATCAGAATACCCACCTTATACCGTGTTGCACCAATTTCCGAAGGAAGGTTCAAAGGTCAAAGCCAATCGTAAAATATTTATATCATTAAATAGCAAGAACCCTCCAACCACATTAATGCCAAACTTGGTTGATAAAACGATTCAAAATGCAGGGCTTATTCTTAAAAGTTACGAACTGCAAAAAGGACGAACCACCACCAAACCAGATGCTTTTAGAAATGTGCTAGAACAACATTTTAATGGAGAACCCATTGAAGAAGGAACTTTAATAGCTAAGGGCTCTAAAATAGATTTAGTTATTGGTGATGGACATGGGATTACCCAATTTGAAATGCCCTCTTTATTAGGCATGCCACTTGAAGAAGCAGAAATAATTATAAAAGGCAATAGCCTTAACGTTGGTATCGTTTTTAATGAAGAAGAAGCACCTGACGATTTCGTAGTTATTCAACAATCTCCAGAAGTGGGTAGAACCATTCGAATTTCCAGTGAAGTAAATATTTGGCTAGGAGACCGCAGTGAGCTGCCAGACACCACATCCGTTGAACAGTAATTTATGAGATATTTTGCTATTTTTTCTTTTTGGCTATTGGCTCAAGCAACCATAGCACAAATTATTGTAAAGCCTTTAGAGGAGGTAACAAAAGGAAATGCAAAAATTTCAGCACAACAAAACCACACCATTGTGCTTCCTTTTTGGGACGATTTTTCTACAAGTATTGGTGCTATTGATACCGCTTGGTGGACTTTAGGAAGCCAACAACAGGTAATTGTAAAAACAGGAATAGGCATAGACCCACCTACGGTTGGTGTTGCCACTTTTGATGGGGTAGATGCGCTTGGTCAACCCTATTTGCCAGGGCCAACAGATGGTGGAGTGGATAGTCTGGTATCGCACTATATAGATTTAACCCAAGTGCCTGCCAATTTGAGAAGTACCGTATATCTTAGTTTTTTTTATCAGTTTTATGGCTTGGGCGAATCTCCTGAAGAACAAGACTCACTTATTCTTTATTTTAAAAATGTTGATGGACAATGGGATAAAATGTGGCCAAAGCAAGGAGAGACTTACTCGACCGACCCAACCATTTTTACAGAAATTTTTACACAGGTAAATGGAACTCAATACTTTCATCCTGAATTTCAATTTATGTTTAAGGCCACAGGCAGGCAAAATGGGTGGCTCGATAACTGGCTTGTTGATTATGTGTATATGGATAAGAGGCGGTTTGCGACTGACAATTCCTATTTAGATCGTGCATTCACCTCTCCCCCCACAAGTATTTTCAACCAATACACAGCCATACCCTACGATGATTTTGTGGCAGCAACTAATAAAAACATACTTTTTGCACCCTCGAGGACTAAAATTAGAAACTTAGAAAATTTTATCCAACCCATTAAGTACTCTATAAACCTGTACGACACTTTAAATAGTATTCTCATAGAAGAAATTATTAAAGACAGCACTTTAGTCCTTTTCGAAAAAAAATCGAAAAATGTGCCAGGCATACCACTCAATCCATCTTTATTGGATACTTCGGTAGATTCACTTTATCTAATGCTAGAGTACACGGCAAAAACTAAGGATAAATATTTAGTTGACTCTATCTATAATAATGGAGTTGATACCGTGTTTTATGATAGTTTAAATGTGAAAGAAATAAGTTTAAGAGTAAACGATACGTTAAGAAGTTATTTTAACCTTAATAATTATTATGCCTATGATGACGGAACAGCAGAATATGGAGCAGGTATTAATCAGCCCCAAGGAAAAATTGCGGTTCAGTTTAATGTACTTGTTGGAAAATACCTTAACCGAATTGACATCTATTTTCCTAATGTGCAAGGAAACCAAACGGGTGTTCCTTTAGAGCTTTTTGTTTTAAATGATTTTGAGGGCAATGAAAACTCTGTGAGGTTTCAATCAAATATTGCCATTTCTCACTCAGGGATTAATGAATTTATTACATACGAGTTGTCTACTCCAATTTTTGTTACCGATACTTTTTTTATAGGTTTCACCAGTTTGTCATCTAACCAGGATTGGCTTGCTGTTGGGTTAGATAAAAACACAGATAGCTCTGATAAAATTTTTGTAAACGTTGATGGCAAGTGGGCTCCTAATACTACTGTACAAGGAAGTCTTATGATCCGACCTTATTTTACCACAACTGCACCAATTTTAGGAACCAAAGAAAAAAAATCTATAGATATAAGTGCTTTTCCGAACCCAAGTAACGGCAGGCTACATATAAAAGGAAGTTATTTATCTCTAAGCTTAGTGAATGTTTTAGGCAAACAGGTTCCCTATAAAATGATTAGTAATACAGAGCTCCACTTTAATGTGAGTACACCTCAAATGCTAATACTGATTATAGAAACAAAAGAAGGAATTGTAAGCAAACGAGTTATGGCTAACCCAGCTAAGTAACTGTAAATAAATAAGTGCTTTGAGTTTGGTTCAGAAATTTTGTTTTTAATTGAGGCAAAAAATCTAAGCATAGCCATAGCTATGGTTCTATTTTTTAACGAAAAGTAAAGACAAAATAGCAAGTCAAAACAGAGTAGTTACTTATTTACAGTTACTAACCAATAATTATAGGTTTTAAGCTAAAGCTAATAACAAATACAATAATGGCAGCCCAACCTAAGGCGTTCTGCATTGGCGTAAGCGGCTCATTAATTTCTACTATTGGGTGTTGAACTCTTATATACCTGCCTACAATTAATATAAACAAAAGCCACCCATTATAACCTGTTATGTTTGGCCATAGAAAAACAACCCCCATTTGAGCCACATAAATCCCTAAGGAAACCATTAACTGGGTTTGTTTTTTTTCGAACACCCGCTGCAGCAAGTAAAATATTACACCCACATAAAGAAGCAAATTGATTAATAGATCAGTCATAGGTCGATTAATGATAAATGGGTTTATAAAACCCAAAAACCCCACTCCCAAGCCCGAGTAAAGTATGGCTATAATGTAAAAACCTTTAGATATATAAGAGTGCATTTTAGCACCAAACATGCCAAAAATAATATGGCCTCCATCTAACTGCCCAATAGGTAAAAGATTTAAGGCTGTAAACATTAGAGCTAAAAATCCTGCCAGTAATAAAGGATAATGCATTAATTCATGTTCATTCGGTAGCCTATCCAAGTCACTTTCGGGTACCCAATTATTTTTCATATAATCAAACAGAATGGAGGAGCCAATTTTAAATCCTACATCTCCTTCTTGGTTCATATAAATCGTATCGCGCTCCATGCGAGCTGCATGAAGAGGAGCTATCTTTTCTAAGTCAGATCTTAAGTAGAAAGTATCTTTAGAATATACAATGTCTTCATAATTATCTCCGAATAATTGATATTCAGGATGAACCTCAAGAACATATTCTTTAGGAGGTAAATGGGTAAAGCCATAGAAAAGCACTCCTACCGCTACTACAAAACCGGCCAATGGGCCTGCTACTCCAATATCGAATGTTTGCGAAATAGAAGAAATTCGTTGCCGAATTCGTATAAATGCCCCCATTGTACCGAAAGACATAGTGCCTAAAAAACCGAACCAGGCAGGAATGTAATAAGGTAGCGACACTTTTACTTTGTGGTATCGCGCTGTGAGGTAATGGCCAAACTCGTGCACTGTAAGAATTAATAAGAAGGGAATGGAATACTGAAGCCCATCCATAAATTCACTCCAACCCAATGGGTGAGGCACATATAAAAACAACCAACCGTGCATCCATTCAGCACCCGATAAAGTGGTAGCTATTAACGTAATAATGAACAACCCTGCTTGAGTAAGCCTTCTTTTTAGCTTTTTATCCATTAGTTAACACGGTAAAAAGTTCATCTTGATTTGTTAGGTGCCAGGTGTGCAATCCTATTTTTTTAGCAGTCTCTATATGCTCCAACGTATCATCAATAAACAGTGTATTCGACTTCTCCAGCCCATTTTTATTCACCACCATTTCGAAGATTTCCCTACTTGGCTTTCGCATACCTACTTTATGAGAATAATACACGGTATCAAAATAATCTTGAATAATTTTACCAGAAGTTGCTTGAGTTACAATCTCATCGAATGCCGCAATATGGATTTCGTTTGTATTACTTAGTACAAACGTTTTCAGTTTTGGCCTCAAACGACCAATCATCTCAAGCCTATCCAATGGCAAATCAAGGAGCATAGCATTCCAAGCATTATCTAACACTGAATCCTTAACATTTACATGAAAGATTTCTTTCAAACCATTTCTAAATTCATCCGATGAAACCTCTCCTTTCTCGTACTGTTTAAAAACAGGCTCTTGGCTGTGCTCTAATAGTTGCTCAGCAGATAAGCCAGTAATATTTGCAAAGGCTTCAATAGTTTTTTGAGGGTCGAGATTGAGAATAACACCTCCCAAATCAAAAATAATTGTATCAATATTATTTGGTAATAATTTCACTGCATTCTTTCTTTGTGAATAGGTGGCAAAGATGTATCATTGCACTCCCAAATTCAAGGTGTTGAAAGAAACATTTTGGAGACGGCTACTACCCTTTTGGGTATTAGAAATTCGAGCCTATCGAAGTAAAATAAATAGGGCCTATAGCTCAGCTGGTTAGAGCACTTGACTCATAATCAAGGGGTCCATGGTTCGAGCCCATGTGGGCCCACAAAAGCAGCTTTCTTTGTTGAAAGCTGCTTTTTTATTTAACAAAAAGCAACAAATCACTTACCAATCAATGCCTGCTTTTTCTACATTCTATTCTTAAATAAAACTTATCTTATATTTGAAAGAATAAAATATAAGTTTAAACAACAATTCTATGAAATCATTAGTTTACACATTTTTAATTTCAGCTTCTATGCTATTGGCCAGTTGTTCCGGCTCTTCTTCTACAGAAGAACATCAAGAAAGCACTGAACATAAAATGGAAGAACATCAGCACGAAAAAAAAGGGGAAATAAAGACAAAAAAGAAACCAGCTAGTCCAAAGCAGCAGGCGATGGCTATGGTAGGTAGCAATCATATTCATATAGAATATGCTTCACCAAGCGTTAGAGGTAGGGTTATTTGGGGTGGTCTTGTACCTTACGACAAAGTGTGGTCAACAGGCGCTCACAAAGCAACGTCTATTAACTTTCCGGAAGCAGTTATGATTAATGAAACAGAATTACCTGCTGGTAAATATGGATTCTTCACTATTCCAAGTGAAACCACTTGGACTGTTATTTTTAACAAGGTTTGGGATATGCACTTAGCCGATGATTACCAAGAATCAGAAGATGTACTTCGATTTGAAGTTACTCCTGAAAAATTAGATACCATTCAAGAAGCACTTGCCTATAAAGTAACATCTACAGGTGATAACTCAGGTATAATTTCAGTGGCTTGGGAAAACTTGAAAATTTCTTTTGATGTGACTAATAAATAGGTGTTTATTATATACCTAAAATCCGCAACCATATTTGTAATCTTCTGATTTGTAGCCGATTAGACCTGACAGGTTTCACCCAATTAAGTGATCCGAAAATGGCTATAACTTAGTGATTAT
>JAMOMJ010000329.1 GCA_027067135.1 Cyclobacteriaceae bacterium | reverse complement strand
CCATCATAGTCCACCATTTGAACGATCTCCCTCCCCTAAAATACTGATCGCTTGATTTGGCTCGCCTTGAAACCCAAAGGCCATAAGCTGTAATTCCAACAAAGTAAACAATAAGTACCGTAAGGTCAAGTGAGGTCATTTTGAGTTCTATGTTTATGGTTTTAGATTTAAAATCTAAAATGAAATTAAACGAAAGCTATTTGCTTTTTTTTCGAAAGTACAATAAAAGATGTATTTATATTAGAAAAGTGGAAAGAAATTACCAGCATTCGGATAAAAGCATTTATCTCTGTTGATTTTGCATACCACACCTGCCTTGCTTCGCTTTCGCATAGTTCCGGCAGAGCTACATCGTGTTCGTTTATAAAGACTTAGTTTTTAGAAATTATAAACGCAAAAACGGCTCCCCTTAGTCTAACTTACGATACCAGGGCAGCCTGCTAAGTGGCACTTCTATTTTAAGGCGGGCAGGGCCTTTTATAATACTCCCGTCATCGCCTTTCCATTTGCCTTTGGGAAAGTGCACAAAACGAGATGTTCTAGCTTTTTCCACCACGGGTGCTACCAAAATGGTCTCGCCCAGCATAAACTGGTCTTTTATGTTTTCGTATCCTTTGTTGGGAAACATATACTCCATATTGCGCACAATAGGTTCGCCCGTTTTGGCCGAGGTTTTGGCTATTTCCATTATTTCATTACCAAACTGCTGATGCAGAACAGCCATATTTTTACATATTGCAAGGTTCTCTGCACTAAGGATACGCCAGGGAGCTACCGAAAACTGCATCATTGGCATAAGGGCATGGCATTGTGCCGAACGTACAATAAGCTCTTCGTCCATAATGCTGGCATCGTTAAACGATTCTACTTCACCTCCACCTATCATATCGGGGCAGGTAAAGGCGTAACCATCAAGTCCTTGCGCCAACATTCCAGGAATTAGTTCCCGAAGGTGTTCCCAGGTATGTTCCTTATCGCGCAGCCTTTGTGCTAACGGCTGCCCGGCCATTTTCCAACTAGCACGGTATTCGTTTAGTGCAAACTTTAGACCGATGGCAGCATGTTTTTCGGTATGTTCGTTCGGAAGTATATTTTTATACGCATACGTATTTTTATAAAATTCAGGGTCTCCGGCATCCAGTTTAAAGCCATCTACTCCATATTTTTTTTGAAGGCTTAGTAGTTGATTGATGTACCATTGTTCTCCCTCCGGATTGGTGAGGTCGATAACAGCACTGGCACCATTCCACCAGCGAACAATAGCCGGCCATGTTTTTCCGGCATCTTCAAAAAGTAGTAGTTTTTTCGAAGCCAGCTCACGATAAACTTCAGAATCAGGACTAACAAACGGGCAAACCCAAAGCATTACTTTAAAACCCATGGCATGCAGTTTTTCTACCATCTGTTGGGGGTTTTTAAATCGCTCTGAAGAAAAATCCCAAACTCCATAGTCTGTTTGCCAATTGTCATCTATCATAAGTACTCCCGGAGGAAAGCCGTTGTCTAAAATTGACTGGGCATAATTAAGTATAGCCTCTTCGTTCTGGTCGTATTGCAGTTCAATCCAGGTGTTGTATTGCGGGTGTGTAAACAGTAGCGGGTCGGGGGCTTGGCCTGACGGTGGAAAATAAGTTTTGCTTACATATTTAAAAGCATCTTTTAACGTTTTTCCTTCTCTTCCCGTATCTATTTTCCCAAATGGGGTAGATACAACTACCGAATCGTTTTTGAATACAATATTTAGTGGGTACTCGCTCCATATATACCTGCCTTTATTTGAAATAAGTAGCGGCTGCGATTGGTTTCCTTTAACATCTGCTAATTGGTTATGCGAAAAGTCGGCATGCCCATAAGGCATTACGCTGCCATCTACTACAGCTCCTCCCCACCAGTATTCATCTTTTTCAATCTTTAATCCAACTTCAAATTCTGACTTAACCGATTGGGCATGCAAACCCGAATTTAGTATAAGAATTGATGCTATAATTTTTGATATTAATTTCATTTTGTTGTTGGTATGTAGTTATTCTTCTATCAATTCATTGAATGCATATTCTGTCAACATTTCATGGTTCCCATTAAATATTACCAGTTTAATATTTTTGAACGTTTTTTTTAGGCAAATTGCCCTATCTGCTATTTTCCCATAGTCTCCGAGAGGCTTACGATATTCAAGAAGCTTTAATTTTTCATTGTTTGAAACGTATTTCGATGAGTCCGTTACAGATAAATCCGCTAATAGTTTATTGTAAAAATTAATAGAGTGAGTAATTGGCACACTTCCTTGAATGCCATCATAAACTCCAGCATAAATACTCAATTCTGATTTTGATCTTTTGTTTAAAGGCGTATCCCAATAAACAGGAGATTTCTGACGAGCTGTGCTTTCACTCAATATTCCCTCTTCTGATTCCGTACATTTCAAAATATGACCGGCATAATCAGCTTTTCTAATGATACTTTGATCGTACCAGGCAATCAGGTCTGAAATTGAAGCCCAAGCAGAAAACTTTTTAATGCTGTGCTTTGATTTCATAAAAGTACTTAGTGTTGCATACCCCCCTCCACTTACTCCAATTACAAAAATATTTGCTGTGTCAATATTTAAGTTTTCAATTGCAAATGTTATTGATTCGTCAATATCGCTCAATGCTAATTTGCTGCAACAGGCATTCTTCGTCCAATTTTCACCTCTAAAATCAGGGTGGATATAATTTAAGTCTTTTGATTTACACAATTGGGCGATTTCATCATTTTGAGTGTAATTGCCACTCCAAGTATGCAAACTAACAATTAAAGGTTTTGGTTTATTAGATTTTGATTTATAGAAATATGCTTTTTGAATTTTATCATCAAATTTGGATTTGATTTCTGCTATTTTAAACTCTTTATCCCATTCTGTTATTCTTGTGTCATCAAATTTTACATGAGACTCTGTTAATTTCAACGGTGATTTAATTTGTTTAAAAGCAATATTAAAGCAGGCTCCATCTTCCGTTGTTGAAGGTATTTTATATATTCCTTTTTCAGCAACCATTTTATACATGATCATTTTTAGCCCATCGCCCTCATTATTAGTATCATATTGTGGTGCATAATCACACCTTTCCCAATTTATTAGATTTGCAAAAATTTTAGAATAACCTCCATCTGCTTTATGATGAAAGAAAAAATAAACTGTAGCAGGTTTCAATAATTCAATCTCCAAAGCTGTTCCTTTTGGGGGGCGATGTACACCTTGTAATAAAAGTGCATTATTTAATTCTTCTGGAATAACATCATACGTATAATCTCTGTCTAAGTGTTGTATTACACCTTTTTTCATTATGTCATACCTATAAGTAAAATTTGGAGTTGTTGTTACTTTTACCAGGCTTTCTGCTTGCTTAGCCCTCTCAGAATCGGGTTTATGCTTTATAACATTTTCTGTATCTCTGCCGTTTTTATGTTTAACGGGTTGAGCATGTAATACCATACTTAGTCCCAGCATTAATATTACTGTGGTTTTAAAAATTAATTCCATTATTAAATATTATTAAATCCAATTATTCTTTCTCTTTATACTATTCCATTCATCATTCAGCACACTGTAATACATAGTATCTCTTCTTCTATTCTTAACCATAAGGGTATGGCTTCTTAACATTCCTTCCTCAATAGCTCCAATTTTAGCAAGAGCCTTTCTGGCAGCTATATTTAATACATCTGTTTTAAATTCCACTCTTTTAAGTGCAAGTGTTTCAAAACAGTATTGCAACAACAGTTTTTTTACGTTGCTGTTATAGCCTCTGCTCTGGTACTCTTTTGCCAGCCATGTCCAACCAATTTCTACTCGCTGGTCTGTTTTTGATATATTACCAATGCTTGTTGAGCCTATAATTTTGTTGGCGTTTAATTCAATTACCACAAAAGCCAACCGGGATTCATTTTTGTTCTCTTTAACTGCCTGCCGAATCCATGCTTTTAATTCACTTTCTGCTGATAAATCGCTTGTAAAATATGTCCACATTTCCGTATCATGTGTTAGTTCTTTTATTTCTTCAAAATCTTTCTCCTCTATTGGGCGCAGCAGGATTTTATCGGTTTTTAAAATGGTGTTAAAATTTATCATGTATCCTCTCAGGTATTTATAATTACAGCATCTTGCTATTTAGACAGATGCAATGCTTTACTATTCAAAAATTTCGATAATTGGCTGACCGGTACTGGCACTTGGGAGTTTAATATTTAATAGCATAGAAAGGGTTGGGGCAATATTGGTAATAGGTTGATACTTAACAGAAACACCTGGCTTAATTCCTTTACCATAAAATAGCATGGGCACATGTGTATCATACGAATATTGCGAACCATGGCCGGTTCCCTGAGCTTTATAGCTTTGATGCAACCAACCCGAAGGCATGGTAAATACTATATCACCCGATCTGCTGCCATTGAGGCCAGCACTTATTATTTGGGTTTCCAGGTAACTCCCTTGATAGGCCATAAGATCTTTGGTATCGTACGCTCCACTAACACCACTAATGCTGCTGAGGTAATCAATAATATATGCTTTTACTATGTTAATATTTAAGCTTTTTTCTTCCATAACCTCTCTGTTTAAATAGAGCTGTCCATAATGTATTTTTTCTATTAAACCAGGAGCCTTAAATTTTTCTTCCATAGCTTTTTTTATTCCTGCATGCTCACTGTCGCCTAACCAGTAATCTACAGGAAGCCCCTGCTCTTTCATTTTATGCGGAATATCTGCAACTGCATGATCCGCAGTTAAAAAAAGAGTCCAGTTTCCTATGCCCACTTTTTTGTCTAAGACATTTAAAAATCGCTCTATTTCACGGTCTAATCGCACATAAGTATCTTGTATTTCTTTAGAGTACGGCCCGTACTTATGGCCGATTTTATCTGTAGAAGAAAAACTTATGGCCAAAAAATCTGTAATTTCATCAGTCCCCATTTTTTCATTTTCAATGGCCGCAATAGCCATCTCTATCATAAGCGTATTGCCAAAGGGAGTATCTGCTAACATGGTAAAAGCATTTGGCAAACCTTTTGACAGTTTTTTTAAATTATAAGGAAATACAGGCTCAATGCCCTCGGATATTGGTTTCTCGTAGGGTCTGTTGTCTCTATCAGATTCTATGTATGTTTCAATTGGGAAAAAGGTTTCCCAAATCTCATTCAAATATTTTTGAGGTAAATTTCTGGCATTAAAGTCCTTTACCCAGTTTGGTAATTCTTCCATATAGTACGTACTGGTCATAAACCTGCCCGTATTCATATCTGTCCAGTAAGCACCGTCTGGGTTGTGCCCAGCCGGTAATATGGCAGCTCTGTCTTTAATCGAAATGCCTATAATTTTTGATTTCCCCTGAAAAAACAGCCCAAGTTCATCGGTTATTGTCGTTGTTAAAAGATTTTTAGGAGACTCAGCACCAAATTCTTTTGCACCTCCTACTGCTATTACAGATTGATCCTCTACACAATACACCAATCTGCCTGCATTAGAGTCATACCAATCATTACCAATAATACCGTGCATTCTGGGTGTGGTACCTGTATAAATTGATGCGTGACCAGGGCCTGTTGCCGTAGGCATATAATTATAATGTGCATTTTTAAAGTAATAGCCTTCCTCTATTAATCGTTTAAATCCGCCTTCTCCAAAATGAGGGCTAAAACGATAAAGGTACTCCTGCCTCATTTGGTCAACCACAATACCTACCACCAGCTTAGGTCTTGAAGAGTCTGACTGGGCAATTAATTGCTTAAAACATAGCGTAAAAAAGATAATCCAAATGGTTCTTTTCATAATCATAGCAAACTTTGGTTTTTCTGTTTTTTTAAACAATCTTCCTTTTAATAGGATCCCACTCTACCATACGCTTTTCGCGATACGATTTTGTGCTCATTATTACAGTAATGGCTTCTTCGAAACTTACCTCTATGCCGCAACTTACAGGGGTTCCGTTTCTAATGGCATTAAGCCACTCCTTAATATGCAGGTGGGTAACATCTACTTTTTTGCCGTTAATAACCACATCGGTTAACCCCCTGCCGGCATAGTATTTTGCGGTAGCCGAAGTAACCCCATCAATACCCGAATTAGAAGTGAGCGATAACATAGGTTGTCCATCGTTAATTAAGCCCGATTTTAGCTCATTCTTATATTTTTCAGATTTAGCATCTGCTGTAATTTTCAGGTCGCCTCCGATTTCCATGGAAGCATCGCTGCCCATAAAAACCCGGCCTCGCGAACGGCTGTTCATTAAGGTAGCGCTGTATAATAATGACATTTTGCGTTCCGGAAATTCATAAACCACATTAAATACATCGGGGATATCCCTGCCATCGTTATAATGGTAAATACCTCCTGTGGCCATGCAGGTTTTAGGAATACCACACTCCAAGATACCGTTTACTGCATCAAATTCATGTGAAAACAATTGCCCGCCAATGCCGTTGGCATAGTCCCAATATTTAGTCCAGTTATAATACCTGTCGATGCTAAAAGGTACTTCGGGGGCTGTTCCAAGCCATTGAGCCCAATCAATATTTTGAGGATTGCCCGGTTTAGGCCTGCCGTTTTTAAGGTGGCGCACCCAGGCTCCATGCGGGCTGTTTCTATTAGAGGTGCATTCTACCAAACTAATGTCTCCCAAAGCTTTTTTGCGTACCAAATCACGCGCCTGCGTATAAATAGGGTTTTGCCGTACCTGATGCCCCAATTGGAAAACCAAATTGCTGTTTTTAACCACATCATACACCTTGTAAACTTCCTCTTCGGTACGAGTCAGGCTTTTTTCGCAATATACATGCTTGCCTGCCTGTATGGCATCAATGGTCATTTGTGCATGGTGATGGTCGGGCGTGGCAATAATTACTGCATCAATATCTTTGCTGGCCAGTAAGTCCTGATAATGCTTATATTGCTTTGCCTTTGGCATAGATTTAGACTCCCGAACCGCCTGTAAACTATTTTTAGATTGTGCAACTCCGGCTTCTGCCCGTTCGTTAAACACATCGCAAACTCCGGTGATTGATATGTTAAAATCCTCCTGGCTCAGCCAATGGTTAAGTACAGCAATGTTATTTTCGGCTTTTAAATCCCTGAGTTTTTCTTCCCAAAGAAAACCGGCTGCTCTTAACACCCGTAAAGCCCTTTCGCCACACCCAATAACACCAATACGAATGTGGTCTTGCGGGCTGCTCGATACCGGTGTAGTTGCAACAGATTTTTTATTTCCTAAGCCAAGCTCTTTTAATATCCTGCTATGGTTTTTTTTCTTTAAGTTTTTGTTTTTGGCCACCTTGCTCCATTCGTAACCAAAAGCAGCAATAAACGGTACTGATGCCAATGCCTTTACCAGCGTTCTTCTGTTCGTAGTAAATTTCTTTTTAGGCTCGTCTCCCCTTTTGGGTGGTGTATTACTCTTGTCTTTTGGTTCTTTATCTTTCATCTGTTATTGAATCAATATTGAGGTAATGGTTATTAGTTAACGGGTTAATGGTTATTGGGTTAATGATGAAATGATTGGAGGGTGAGTGAATGATTTTTATTGTTTCATTCACTCATTGTTCCATTTCTTTTTATCAAAATATCCAGTCCTAAATAATTTTCAGTAGTAAATAGTGCAATTACAAATAAGGTTGCTGCTTCTATCAGGGTTTTGTTTACTACCATATAATTACCTTCTGCCGGTGCTGCATATTCTAAACCAACCAACGGTGGTACACACAGGTAATACGTAAGCAACAAAAACATGCCTGCATACGCAGAAACACGGGTAAACAAGCCCAAAATAAGTAAAGCCCCTATAATGGTTAAGCCCCATTCATTTAGTAAATCTGCTGTAAAAAGTAGCGTTTCATTTTCTGCGATAGCTATAAAAATACCCGAAAACGGGCCTTGCGATGCTTTTAAAAACCCTACCGAACTCCAAGAAGGATTTGCCAGTTTTACCAGCCCTTCGTATAATAAATGCCAGCCAATAAGTACCCGTAAAAGAAGGAGGGCTATGGCTTTATTGTCTATAGTTAGTTTGTTCATTTGTTTACTTTTTTTACTCCAACCACAGTAATCTGAGGTTTATGAAATTTTCACTTAAAGCTGGCAACATTCCTTAGGCCAAACTCAGGCTTTAAAATCCATTTACCGACCATAAATAAGACGATCTGCTATGGTTATCATTTTCGGCCAGGTATATTGTTCCGTTATTATCTATTGCTATATCGTGTAT
>JAMOMJ010000328.1 GCA_027067135.1 Cyclobacteriaceae bacterium | reverse complement strand
TGAAAAAAAACGAATAGAGCCTGTGGTTTCATCAGCGACTTCTGAGTCAGCGGTGTAAACATTAATGTCAATTTCGTCAGGAATATGTACCACTTTTTTTCGCGGGGCTTGGTAAGTCTTTTTTTCAACATTAAAGGTTATGGTCTTTTGCTCGTGCTTAACTACCGCTTGTCCACGTGTGTAGCGCATGGCGGAGACTAAATTTTTGCTCACTGCTCGTATCTTGGCTTTGCGCAAACCATCAGTCATACTTGATGCAACCATCCCCCCAAGTACCGCTATCATAACCATAACTACAACCACTTCAATTAAGGTGAAAGCAGCTTGTTTTTGTGGGCGATGGTTTAACATGTGTTAGTTATTACTTTATAAATCCCAGCTATTGATGTCTTTATCGAACTTACTGCCACCTGGTGATTTATCTTTACCATAAGATACAATACTATAATCTTCATCGTGCTGACCAGGGCTTGAATACTGAAATGGCTCTTTCCACGAATCTTTTAAGTCTTTTTCTTTAATATAGGGCCCCATCCAATTACCATCACCATTATCGTTAACCAACTCTTCTAAAGACCTTGGGTAATAGCCTAAATCCAAATTAAATTCTTCAATTTTTCCTTTTAGCTGACCAATCCTAATCTTTGCTTCTTGAATTTGACCTTTAGTTTTACCTTTGCCAATTCCATTTGCAACCAAACCAATCAATGTTGCCATCATGACCATAACCACTAAAATTTCGATTAAACTAAAACCAGCTTGAACTCTTCTCATATTATTTCTACGTATCATTTTCTTACCTCTATCCTGCTATTTCATTCATTTTTAACATTGCCATCATAATGGCGAATATTATAAAAAAGATTAAAGCTGCTAATACCAATACGACGACGGGTACTAGCAACGAAATCATGCGATCAATCGAAGTCTTGACTTCAATATCATATGTGTCTGCTGTCTTTAACAGCATTTCATTTAACTTACCTGTTTCCTCTCCTACACTGATTAATTGCTGTGCAAGTCGCGGAAACTCTTCTACTTTGTCCAACCCCGACGCTAAAGGTTCACCATGTTTGACTTTTTCTGATGCTTCACCAACAATTTGATTTAATAATGTATTATTAATGACCTTTCTAGCAATGGTTAATCCAGATAACAATGGCACGCCACTATCAACAAGTGTCCCCAGCGTTCGGGTAAATCGAGCAATATCTATTTTTGTTATCAAATCTCCAATCAAGGGTAGCTTGAGTAATTTTTTATCCCACTCTAAACGAAAAGCAGTCTCTTTAAGTTTTTGTTTAAACAGTACAATTAGTACCACAAAAATTAATATTATCACCCACCAGTAATTCTGCACAAAACCGGCAATAGATAACACCATTTGCGTGATGGCAGGCAAATCAATGCCAGCATCTTCAAACATGGGTTTAAACGAAGGAACAACCTTGCCCAATAATACAAACATGGAAATACCAGCCAATATAAAAAGTATAGTTGGGTATATCATGGCCGAGACCACCGAATCTTTAAGTTCTTTGGCACGCGACATATAATCGGATAAGCGCTCAAGGGTGGTTTCTAAAGTTCCACCCATTTCTCCTGCTCGGACCATATTAGTGTACATATTTGAAAAAACATGTTGCTCTTCTAGAGCATCCGATAGCGTT
>JAMOMJ010000327.1 GCA_027067135.1 Cyclobacteriaceae bacterium | reverse complement strand
TTTAACCAGTTGGGGGTAGTGTCATTAGTGGGTATGCTGGTTTTTATTGGCTCATTTGCCCTTTCAATGGGGCCGGTAACATGGGTTATTTTATCCGAAATATTTCCTAATAAAATAAGGAGCCAGGCTATGTCGATAGCAGTGGCTGCCCAGTGGTTGTTTAATGCCATTGTGGCCAACACTTTTCCGCTTATAAATGGAAGCGAATTTAATACCGTAAACTATAACGGAGCTCTCCCTTACTTTATTTTTGCCTTGTTTTGCGTAGTTACCATCGTTTTTGTTTGGAGGCTAATCCCCGAAACCAAAGGAAAAACGCTGGAGAAACTGGAAGGGATGTGGAAAAAGTAAGGAGGGGTATGACAACTGATTAGGAGGAGTAGCTTTTGGATTCAGTCTTTGGATTTGGTCTGACTGTCGTCTAACCTGATTAGCTTGGTGCAGAAACAGCCTTGCCGCATGCCTGATAAATTTTATAGTTTGTTTGGGAAAACAGCAAAGCGTACATAAATTCGAACCTGGCTGGCATAATGTTTAATTTCTTTTTTAGATTTATTGAACTAGGCACATAATAAATATAGCATATTACGTGTATAAAAGACTGATATTCAGTATATTTAACTAATTAAAACTACTGAATATGGAGAAAAGATTCCAAAGCCTAAGTTTATTCGAATTTCAGCAAAGATTCCCCGATGATGAAACGTGTATGGAGTATTTAGCGGCCATTAAATGGCCTGATGGCTTTATTTGCGAGAAATGTGGGCATACCAAATACTGCAAGGGAAAACTCGAACAAACCAGACAATGTACCTCATGCGGCAATCAGGCCACCCCCACAAGTGGGACACTCTTCCATAAGGTAAAGTTTCCCTTGTTGAAAGCCTTCTACATCATTTATTTCATGAGTACCAATAAAAAAGGAATATCTTCCACCGAATTGAGTCGCAAACTGAGTCTGCGTCAGAAAACCTGTTGGTATTTTCGCAAGAAAGTTACTCAGGCAATGAAAAGCAGTAAGCAATACCCAATGAAAGGAATTGTAGAAATGGATGAAATGGTCATTGGTCAACAGGAAGAAGGGGTAAAGGGACGAAAAAATGATAAAAAGAAGCTGGTGATAATAGCCATAGAGAAGAAAGGAAAAGGGATTAGCAGAATGTACGCCAAGGTAGTGAAGAATGGAAGTAAACAAGCCTTTAAGCCATTCTTTGAAGACCATATATCTAAACAGAGATTCGTACCGATGGTTGGTCATCCTACAAATCCTTTAAAAAAGAGTACCCAAACCTAATTCAAGTGAAGAGTGGAAAGAAAGGTGAAAATTTCAATGATATGCACAGAGTAATTATGATGTTCAAGGGATGGATGAGAGGCATGCATCATTCAGTGGATCATTTACAAGGTTATCTGGATGAATATGCCTATCGATTCAATCGAAGTGCCATGGACGGAGCTATCTTTGACAATCTGCTAGTCAGAGCAGCCAAGCATAGCCCTGCCCCTTATAAATATGAGCATAGATTAAGTGCCTAGTTCAATAGATTTAATTAACTGATGTTACGCAAAAGTTAGAAATCCAACTCTAATTGCACCTCTTTTTTGATGTTATTAAGTTCATCAAAAGCAGCTTTAATCCCTTTTAAATACAATTTTGATTTTAAGGCATATTGATTA
>JAMOMJ010000326.1 GCA_027067135.1 Cyclobacteriaceae bacterium | reverse complement strand
CCTCGCCATGTACACTAACAACCATCTCATCGGTATCAATTAAACCATTTGAGTCCGTTACTGTGAGTTTTATTGTATGTTGTCCTTCTTGATCTGATTGGTAATCAAACCTAGGATTGTTAGATAATTCAACCCCTTCTTCTGACCACGAGTAATATAAACTGCCATTTAACGAATAGCTTTCAGTTTGTGAGCCTATATTAACGCCTATTCCTTTATACGTTGATTTATCATGACCCGCATCTGCGTAAATTTCATTTTCACGCCTCTTAGTAACAAGTACCGTCATTTCATCATTATCAACCAGCCCATCACCGTCTGTTACGGTTAATGTGATCGTATGAAGCCCTACCTCTGTAGGCTTATAATTCCAATCTTGTCTTGAACTTAGCTCGACTCCGTCTTTTTCCCACGAATAACTCAAGTAACTAGAAAGCGAGTAGCTTTCATAGCTAGATATTCTTACAGTGTCACCTAAATAAATAGCTTTATCTTTTTCTGCATCCGCATGAATACCTTTAGGTCTCTCCGCTACAAAAATACTTATTTCATCACTGATCGTTAAATTATTAAAGTCTGTGATAGTTAGTTTTATGACATGTAACCCAGATTCCGAAAGATTTAGACCTGTTTCACTTCTATTGCTTATATATACGCCATTATCTGTCCAGCTATAAGCCCTGACTCCACCAGTTGTATGTATTTCCTTAATAATTGCGTAATTACCATGGCTTGGATAAACAAACCCAATCTTAAGAAAAAGATCTTCATCTACTCTTGTTGGTGGGGGAGGAAGTATAGTAATGGTCATATCATCACTAGACTCTAGTCCATGGCGGTTTTTATACGTCAATGTAATCTGGTGAACCCCAATTTCCGTGCTTGGGTAGTTCAAAAAAGAGTCCCTATCAATGATTACACCATTTTCTGCCCATGTGACTGATGTAAGACTGCTCCCTATTGAAAACCCGCGTCTAACGATTTCAATCCCATCACCAACATAGTATGTTCTATCAATACCTGCATCGGCAAAAAGAAAGTGCTCATTTTCAACTACAGTAATATTCATTTCATCGACTTCTTCAAGTCCATGGGAATTAGTAACAGTTAGCTTAATCGTATGCACACCCAGTTCTGTGCCTTTAAAGTAAAAAGTATTACCATGATTGGCAACACCTTCATTTAGAACTGTATCTCCTTCGGTCCATTTATAATAAATAGCACTACCAATAGACAAGCTTTCACTTGTTATTCCTATTTCTTCATTGAGATATATTGTTTTATCTAAACCAGCATCTGCAAAAAGTGCATGCTTTGGTCTATCAATTACAGTAACAAACAAATCATCACTGGCTTTTAGGCCAAACTCATCAGTCACTGTGAGTGTTACGTTATATTTACCAAAACCAAAACCAGCATAAGCGAATGAATTCAAGGTGAGGTTCTTTCCCTGCCCTATGATTGTATCGCCTATACGCCATTCGTAAGCTTTTATGAAGTCATCAGGGTCATAACTCTTATTTGCATCAAAAGTAAATGGTTTATCTAAATATACCGTTTTATCCATCCCTGCATCGGCTACAGGTGGTAAGTTTGGAAACATTGATAAGTCTCCAATATTGTAATCATTTGTACCTCTTTCAAGAGTAATTGTTGTCTGTCCTCTTGAACCTCCATC
>JAMOMJ010000325.1 GCA_027067135.1 Cyclobacteriaceae bacterium | reverse complement strand
AGATACATTGCTCACGTTGAGTATTCTGCCAATTGATCGAAAACCCAATCCTTCAAGATATAATTGCAGGGCGTATCTTTTCAATTCTTTTGATTTTGCCGTAGATTTTTGTTGTACTGTATAGTGGTAGTTGCATTTTTTGCACTTATACCTTTGTTTACCTTTTATCTTGCTGGATTTAATGCCAGCACTGCTTGAATACTTAGGACAATTCATGTATTTTTCTGCAAAAACACGAAAACTATACTTTATTAGCAATGCCTTTATTTTTAGGGTTATCCATTAAAAGCGCAGAGAATTTTTCTACATCAGAATAGCATCTGGTGTAATTGTTTTGAACCTGAAAAAGAGGCGGATTCCTAGCTTACAGCCGAAATAGAAAAATAGTTTGAACTATCTCAGATAAATACGTTTTTCTAATCATTAAACTTATTTTCTTTTTTTACATTTGGTTTTAAACGGCATTCTCTGTTTGATGGAGTTAGAACAAGGTGAAATTAGCAAAACTATTTAGTCTTAAATACTTGCGAGAGCAATTCGACTTTATGCTGGCAGGCAAATGGTTGATATATGGCAGTATTGTAGGAGTTGTAAGTGGTATTGGAGCAGTTCTGTTCCAAACCATGTTGTCTTTTGTAAGGCAATTATCTTTTGGTAAAGGTATGGGGCTCACCCCTCTTTCTCCGGGTGGAGAGACCGAACTATTCCATCTTGGTATTGGTGATTTCACTCCCTATTTGATTATACTTATACCAACAATTGGAGGATTAATGGCAGGCTGGGTGGTTTATACATTTGCCCCCGAAGCCGAAGGGCATGGTACAGACGAAGTAATTAAAGCTTATCATAAAAAACGAGGTGTAATCAATACGAATGTCCCGTTTGTAAAACTTATTGCTTCTGTAATAACTATTGGCACGGGTGGCAGTGGTGGCCGTGAAGGGCCCATTGCGCAAATTGGGGCTGGGTTTGGTAGTTTTTTAGGCCGTAAACTCGGCCTTAATACCAAAACAAGGAGGTGGTTAATGGTTTCGGGCATGGGCGCAGGTATTGGCAGTATTTTTCATGCACCTTTAGCAGGAGCCATTTTTGCTGCTGAAGTGCTATATTCAGACCCTGAAATTGAATCAGAAGTATTATTACCTTCCACAGTTTCGTCTATTATTGCCTATTCTGTGTATTCAAGTGTATTTGGCTGGCATAATATGTTTATCGAATCTAGCAAGGTTGGATTCTCTTCCCCTTGGGAGCTCCTGCCCTATCTGGCACTAGGAATCATTCTTGCATTATTATCTCATTTATACATTAGGGTATTTTACGGCATTAATGCCCTGTTTAACAAGTTAAAAATTAGCAGAATCATTAAACCTGCGATAGGAGGATTCTTAACCGGAAGCTTGGCTCTTATCCTTATTTTAATGCTTAACGACAGAACCTATGTGGTTGACATTATGGGCGGTGGTTACGGAATTCTTCAAGAGATTTTTAATAATGGAGTACAAAACATTGGAATCACATTGCTCCTCACCATTGGCTTTTTCAAAATTTTAACCACAGCATTTTCTATAGGTTCGGGTGGCAGTGCAGGTGTATTTGGGCCTTCTATGGTAATTGGTGGTACCATAAGTACCGCCATAGGGTTTATGTTTCAAAAGTTTATGCCCACCATTGTGCAAAA
>JAMOMJ010000324.1 GCA_027067135.1 Cyclobacteriaceae bacterium | reverse complement strand
TGACATAATTTTACTTTTATAAGGGCAAATGATTAAAACTATTACCATACTGCTTGTGTTCTTTATCTCCGGGATGCTGTTTTCCTGTGGCGAGTTAGTGTTAGGGCCTGATCCTGAAAATACACCTCAGGAGAATTTTCAGCTATTATGGGATGATTTTGACAGGCATTATTCCCGCTTTGAATTAAAAGGAGTTAACTGGGATTCGCTTTATATAATCTATCAGCCTCAAATAAATTCCAACACCACCGGAGAGCAATTATTTGATATAATTTCTTCGTTACTTTCACATTTAAAAGATACCCACGCAAAGTTGGAAACACCTTACGGAATTTATCATTACTGGCCAAAAAAATTTAAGCGGAATTTTAATCCTGAAATTATAGAATCCAACTACTTAACCAATGCAAAGCAATACCGTGCTTACACCTATGGTAAGCTAAAGGATGAATTAGGCTATATACATATTAAGAGCTTTACCTATAGTGAGGAAAGCTATAAATTTATTGACACTATTATTAGTGAATTTAAAAATTGCACAGGCATTGTGGTTGATGTACGCAATAATGGTGGAGGAAATTCATCAAATGCCGAAATAGTTGCCGGCAGGTTTACTGATACCGAAAGATTGTTCGCTTACGCCAAATACAGGAACGGGCCAAATCATAATGATTTTACAGAACTATTTCCTGCATATATAAAACCAGATGGTGACAGGCAATTTACTAAATCAATTGCTCTTTTAACTAACCGGTATAGCGGAAGTGCTACCGAAGATTTAGTTTTAATGATGAAGGTACTGCCGTATGTTACACTTATGGGCGATACAACATCCGGCTCTATTGGTGGCCATCCGATTACCCGTGAACTACCTAACCTCTGGATTTACAGGTTATCTACCGGCAGGTACTATTCTGCCGATTACGAATCCTTTGAAGGCACAGGAATACCACCTGACATTCCGGTGTTAATAACCGAGTCTGATTCATTAAATGGAAAGGATACTATTTTGGAAAAAGCGATGGAACTATTGCAGTAGCTATTTTCAGAATTACAGTAGTTAACTGTTACTAAAGTGCAAGTTTTTTAATCAAAATTGGCTAGAACCCTTGCACCTGTTAATTTCATTAAATTAAAATTTAGTGAAATTATGTTAGTCCAAGCCTGCCTTGCTGGCAAGGCAGGCACGTCATCCCCCTCTTAAACTGGCGGACAGGTACTTCACAGGCTTCAACTCGAAGCCCCGATAAATTAAATTGGGGCATCTTCGCTTTGCCTGCTCGTATCTAACGCACTTGGAACTTTTTCAGCAAGCCCCAACAAGAAAAAAACTTTTTTTGTTGCTAGGTAAGGGTAAGTTAATACTTATGGGTTATATAATTGAAAGACACCTTTCAGATCTGAATCAATTAAGAAACTTATAATAAAAAAACATGAAAAATCTAATTCAAAAAACAATCAAACCATTCCTAGCATCAGCAGTGCTTTTGGCAGGAATGATATCTTGTGAACAAAACCCAGGAATTGAGCAACCCTCAAGCATTTTACCTGATAAATTTGGGATTGATATTCCTTCTTCTATTAGCAATAATGCTAATATCTCAGGTAGAATATCAAACGGCAAGTCGAGTGCAGAAGACGTATTGCAAGGAGATGACATTTATCAACATCTTGAAACGTTCATTT
>JAMOMJ010000323.1 GCA_027067135.1 Cyclobacteriaceae bacterium | reverse complement strand
TTCTTAGAAACAAGAAAGGCATTTATGTATATGCCAAATCAGGCAAAAGCCAACAGCTAATACCATCAAAACTGAAGGCACACAACTTGGGCAGCAGAACCCGTAAAGAGATTAGATGCCTTTCAAAAAACTTTAAACCACATGCACGCTAACCAATTTGTATGATTAAAAACCTACTTCTCCTTACCCTGTTTTTTGGCCTTATTTTTACTTCAACTTTTGCGCAAACCGATGGTAGCAATTGTGCGTCTTCACCAGAGCCGGTTACCATAAATAATGGAGGGGCACCCCTTACCATTATTGGTAAAGGAAACCAATATAATTCTTGGACAGAAACAATTGATGGGTTTCTTGTAAAGCAAAATACACACTATGAATTTGAATATGTACAAAAAGATACGAACGGGAAACTAGAGCCATCAGGTATGCTTGCCACTAATTCGTCTTTGTTAACCAAATCGAAAAACTCATTTATAAAAGCAGATAAACAAGTTATAAATCAGTTATTAAAGCAAAATGCCATAGAAGTTGAAGCAATAGAAGGTTTGTCATCAGCCGTTTCTTCCATAGCCGTTTTTACCAATACAGCTATGCCAACTACGGGTAGCATAAAAGTATTATGCCTGCTGGTAGATTACCCCAATATGGCCAACAGTTATTCTAAAACCGATTTTGAAAATTTGCTAAATCAGCCTAATTATAATGGTACAGGAAGTTTAAAAGATTATTTTTTGCAATCGTCATTTGGCAAATTGGATGTTACAGTAGATGTAATAGATTGGGTAACCGCACCTAATGATTATGAGTATTATGGAAATAGTAACGGCTATGGAGTAGCCCGGGAACTGGTTCGCTTTGCGGTTGACCAGGCCGAATTAAACGGTATTGACTTTAGCCAATACGATAACGATAACGATGGAGATGTAGATGGCATTATGGTGGTGCATGCAGGGCAAGGCGCAGAAGAAGGCGCACAAAGGCAATATATTTGGTCGCACCGGTCAAGAATAGCACCTGTTACTTACGATGGCAAAACTATTAGCGATTACATTATGAACCCCGAAACACGTGCTTCCGGAACAATTGCAACAGTTGGGGTATATTGCCACGAGTTTGGTCATAACCTTGGCTTGCCTGATTTATACGATACCGATGGCTCTTCGCAAGGAATAGGAAACTGGGGCTTGATGGGCAGTTCAGCCTGGTTGGGGGGAGGAAAACGTCCGGGAGGGCTTTCTGCTTGGTCAAAGGTTAAACTAGGTTGGCAGGTGCCCACTGAAATAACGCTTAATGGCAGTTATGTATTAAACCCAGCTGATGCAACAGAAGAAATTTATTTACTTGATCCAGGTGAAGGAAAGGAATTTTTTCTCCTGGAAAATAGACAGAAAGAAGGGGTAGATCAGGCATTGCCGGGCAGTGGTTTAGCTATTTGGCATATAGACGATGCTCGCTATACGAACTCGTTCGAAGCCCATAAACGAGTAGATGTAGAAGAGGCAGATGGACTTAACGGCTTAGATGGAAGCAGCAGGGGAGATGCTGGTGATTTATACCCCGGAACCTCCGGAAACACTGTTTTTAATGCAGTTTCTAACCCCAATAATCAATTGTATGGTGGCAGTATTAATCCTGCAAGAATTGTAAACATTGTTCAAAACGCAGACAAAACCATCAGCTTTGATGTTG
>JAMOMJ010000322.1 GCA_027067135.1 Cyclobacteriaceae bacterium | reverse complement strand
AGCATCTTCCTTAGAAAGACGAGGCCTAAACCAAAAATACTACCTAGAAGTGTTCCTATGGCGACAATAAGTGCTTTCTTGGGTTTAACTGCTTTATCATGAGTAACAGCGGAGTCAACGATATAAACATTTCCCACGCTACTAGCTTTAGCAATTTTAAATTCTTGAATGTTATTTAGGACGTCATTATAAATGGAGCTAGCTACCTTAAAATCTCGCTCAAACTTTAAGAGGTGCTGTTGTTTATTGGGTAAGCGTTCAATCTTAGCTAAGGTCGCCTGTTTACGTTTATTGAGTTGCCTTTCTTGTGAAACAATTGCTTGTATCGTTGGATGATTATCGGTGTAGCGCTGTTTTAGCTCATCTTTTTTCAAAGATAGTTTTTGTAATTCGGTATCAAGTGTTGAAACTACATTTAAAACAGCACTGGTTTCTAGGGAAAGGTCGGCTGTTTTATTTTCTATTCTGTATTGTTTAAGGCGTGCCTCAGCTTTTTCAAGGTATGATTTTACTGGTCCTACTTGCTCTTCGAGAAAGCCCAGCGCATTACTTGCCTCTTCTGAGCTACGAGATTTATTCTGCTCTAAGTAAGTTCTTGATATGTGATCAAGAATCTGGCTAATGACTTTTTTATCTTTACCTTCAAGAACTAATTGCATTATGCCTGTCTTTTTGCCTTTCTCTCCCGCTTGTAATTCTTTTTGTAGTGCTTCTATAGCGATAAGCTTTGACTTTTTTTCAAGTTTAAACTGAGTTCCTGGAAGGGCTTTTAATTCAGAGATAAAGATTTTAATCTCTCGATTTTTAGACATCGAGGGACTACCAACTTTACCTTTGAGTAAGAGGTTCTCATTTTTGTCAAGGATAACAAAGCGGTTATTTTTTTCTGCTATTAGAGTAAGTGATAGGTTTCGAAGTTTTTTAGGAAGCTTTAAACTTTCGACTCGGATTCTTTCATCACCCCAAGCAAATTTGTGTGTGTAGTTATCAAATTTACTCCATACAGAAGGTAGTTTTCCATAAGGTTTGGCATCATCAGCTCTGAAAAACTTGCGGTAAACATTGCTTAGTAATGGGAATTTTCTAGGTTCGGCAATAATATCTAACTTCAATGCTTCGACAGCAAGGCCAAGAATTTTTCTCGAGCGGATAAGTTCTAGTTCGGTGCCAACGGTAGCATCTTCAAGTGAGAGTCCTGCAAGGTCCTCTAAGCCGGGTACACCACTTTTTTTCTTTTCGACCTGAAGTAAGGCATCAGCTTGAAAAATAGGTGCTTTACCGTAAGCATAAATGAAAGAGAGGATAAAGAAGCTAAGTATAAAAAATACAATAGGCCATTTTCCCTGCCAGATTGTATTTAATAGCTGCCTTAGATTGACATCATCTTCTTGATTTAGCTGAGGTAAATCTTTTTGCATTTGAGCCGTCATACGGATTTTTTTCCATTATTATTTTAGAGCTTGTTTTTCCAAGCTTCCAACCCTGCCTCTATTAACCCTGAAGCGTGTGAAAACGCCGCTTTATCTTTTTTATAGGGGTCAGGTATTTCTTGATTATCTATCCACTTGCCAATCAAATGCACTTTTCCACGGGACTCAGGATATTTAGAGTGAAGCCGATCTACGTGGCTTTGCTCCATGGTTAGTATTAGGTCGGCAGACCCAACTAGAACCGTATTAATTTGTTGTG